>CAYQMP010000093.1:0-4783 GCA_964418615.1 uncultured Chthoniobacter sp.
ACCGAAGCCTCTGCACCCGGCATGCGCCAAACCGGCCAACCGGACGGCGCCGTGGACGGCGGCTGGACCTTCACCTCGCCCGAGGCCAAGTCGGCGTGGATGCGCCTGTATTCCTCGACGTTCCCGATATCTCGCCACACGCCTTCGTCGAGGACCACCCCGGCAATTTTGCCGCCGGAGCGCAACGCATCGAGCCAGACCGGAACAAAGGAAACCGGCTCATCGGGCGGGATCTTGGGCAGGAGTTCCGGCGCGACCACACACACGCCGGTGTAAAGAAAGCGCGGAGCGGATGAACCCAGCTCGCCGCGGATGTCGGTGACCAGGCCGCTCTGCGCATCGAAACCGACTTGCAGCGGTCCGCCCGCCGAACGCAAAGCAAGCGTGCAAAGCGCTCCGCTTTTCGTGTGCGCGGCAAAAAGCGAGGCCAAATCGAGTTCGGCCAGAATGTCACCGTTGTGCACCAGCACCGGCCCGGGCAGCAGCAGGTCTTCGACATTTTTCAGTCCGCCCGCCGTCTCGAGGAGCACCTTCTCGTGGCGGAAGAAAACCGGCACACCTGCGTAATGGGAGGGCTCCGGGTATTCGGGAAACAGACGAATGAACTGGTCCGGCAGACGGTGCGTGTTGATCACGATGCGCTCGACGCCGGAGGACGCGATGCGGGCCAAGGCAAACTCGCAGAGCGGCACGCCGCAAATCGGGACCAGCGGTTTCGGGATCTGGTTGGTCAGCGGTTGCAGCCGCTCCCCCCAGCCCGCGCAGAGCACGAAGGCTGTCCGCGGCGCCGCGCTCACGAGGCCGCGTTGCCCCCGGGTCCGAGCAAGAGGCGCATTGTCACCATTTCGGACTGCTTGAATCCGTGCCGGCGGTAAAAATCGAGCAAGCGCCCCTCGCCGTGCTGGGTGAGCAGCGTGATGCGCAGAAACTGTTTTTCCCGCGCGAAGTTGATCGCGTGCAATAGCAGCCGGCTGCCGTGGCCTTGCTGACGGTGATCGGCGTGAACCACAAGGTCCTCGAGCAGCAGGACGAAGCCGCCCTCGGCCGTGCTGATCGTGATGAGCAGGTTGATCATCCCGATGATGCGCAGATTGTCGCGCAGCACGAAAATGCGGCCGCGGTTGGGCTGCTCGAGGATGAGGCGCAGGCCGCGCATCTGCTTCTCGTGGTCGGGCCGGAAATCCGGCTCGTGCGAGAAAAGATCGGCCAGCAATTCCGCGAGCAGAGGCAAATCCTCCAGCGTGGCCGGTTCGATGCGGAGGTCTGGCATGGCTGCTTTGTAGCGGGGAAGACGCCCGCGGGGCAAGGCGCGGACCGCGTCAGCCTCGGCCGAACTTGCGGTCCAGCTCCCGCCATGAGAACTGCAACATGACCGGACGGCCCTCCGGGTCGCAGTAGGGCAAATCGCAGGCCAGCAACTGCGAAACCAGCGCCCGTTGCTCGCGCTCGTCACGCGCCCCCTCGTCGCCGACGGCAAGGCGCGCAACCGCCCGCCGCACCGCATCGTCGGCTGCGGGGCCGCGCGGACGACCGGCGGACAAACAACCGGTGGCAAATTCCTCCAGCACCCGACGCGGTTCGCGTCCGGCGAGGAAATCCGGCAACGCCTCGACCTTGAGGGCACGTCCACCGAAAACCTCCAGTCCGAAACCGGCCGACACGAGAACGCCCAGATTTTCCGCCACCACCTCGTGCTCCCGCGGCGGCAACTCGAAGACATCCGGTGCGAGCAAGCGTTGCGAGGCCACCGCACCTTTCTCCACGCCGCGCTGCAGGCGTTCGAAAAGAATGCGCTGGTGCGCCGCACGCTGGTCGAGCAGCACCAAGCCCTCCGCCCCCTCGAGCAGCAGATAGCGCCGCGAGAGGGCACCGACCAAACGGAATTCCTCGACCGGCGCACGGGTCGGCGCCGGTTCCGCCGGATGCTCTTTGGCCGGCTCCGAAGTCGGCAGCACCGGACGCGGCAACTCGGGTTGGTGTCCGGCCGCAGGAAGAACCGGCGGAGGCGACGGTGCAGGGGCGATATCCAGCCTTGCCGCCACGTGCGATCGCACCGGACGCAGCCATTCGGCCCGCGCTTCGCGCAGCGCCGACTCGACGGCCGCCCGCACCGTGTCACGCACGGACCCGCCATGACGGAACCGCACTTCGCGTTTGGCCGGATGCACATTGCAGTCGACCGCGCGGGGGTCCATGGAGATATGGAGGAAAACGGACGGATGCCGGCCCGGTTCGAGCATCTGGCGGTAGGCTTCGCGGATGCCGGCGGACAAAAATCCGTTGTCCACCGCCCGGCCGTTGACGAAGAAAAATTGCCGTCCGCGGTCGGCGCGCGTCACCCCCGGACGCGAGACCACCCCGGTCACACGGATTCCCTCCTGCTCCGTTTCCGGAACGATCACCAGCTGCGCGCGCTCCTCCGCCCCGAACAAATCCTGCACGCGCCCTGCGAGGTCACGTGCCGCCCCGGCCCGGAATACCGTCTTGCCATCGCGCACGTAGTGCACGGCCACGCCGGGTCGCCCCAGAGCCACCGTCTCCACCGCCCGGTCGAGATGTCCCGACTCCGTGGCCGCACTGCGCAAAAATTTCCGCCGCGCCGGCACGTTGAAGAAAAGCGATTTCACCTCGATGGTCGTCCCCGACGCACAGCCGGCATCCCGCACGGCAACCAGCTTGCCCCCCTTCACCACCGCCTCGGTCCCGGCGGCAGCCTCCGCGGCACGCGTCCGCAGGGTGAATTCCGAGACGCTGGCAATGCTCGGCAGCGCCTCACCACGAAATCCCATGGTCTGCACCGCCGCCAAGTCGCCCGCCGTCGCGATTTTGCTCGTGGCGTGGCGCTCGAGCGCCATGAGAGCGTCCTCGCGATCCATGCCCGAGCCGTCGTCCGTCACCCGCAACAAGCCCGTCCCCGCCCCGCGCACCTCGATTTCCAACGAGCGCGCCCCCGCATCGAGGCTGTTTTCCATCAACTCCTTGATCACCGAGGCCGGACGCTCCACCACCTCGCCGGCCGCCACTTGACTGGCCACCACTTCGGGCAAGACTCGTATTTTACCCACGGACCGGTCCTCCCGTTTGACTTGGACGCAGGGTGTGATTTAGAGACACTCGGTTTTCTTACATGCACTGTCCTGACGACTCAATGCCCGCGCGCCGGATCCTCTGCCATCATGCCTAGACGCCAGTCGATCGGCCGGCGCGGGGGCGATGACAACCTGCTGGCTTGGACCGTTTTCATCGTTTTTCTGGCCCTCTTCGCCATCGTTTGCTGGATCGGAAGCTTCTATGTCTTCGGCCATCCGGAAAACGCCTTCAGCTACCGCGTGCTGCGTTCGGTCGGAAAAATCGACCCGCCCAAGCGCTTCGAACTCACGGCCGCGCCGCGCGGACAATTCCTCGACGCCGACAAACTCATCGAGCGCTACGGCAACATGTCGCCGGAGGAACTGGAGGAAACCAACCGCCTTCTCCTCCGCAACTACCTCCGCAACTACCGGCAAGCCAAGGACCGCATTCCCTACGTGATCGGTTCGTTCAATGTCATGGCCGTGTTCCGCCTCGGGCCGTCGAACTTTTTCCCCGAAGGCATCGTCGCCCTCGCCCGCTCGACGGAAAATCCTTCCGTGCTGCTCGAGTTGATTTTCCCCGCCGAGGAGAAAAACGTCGGCAACCTCGAACGCCTGCTCCAGACCGGTCTGGATTTCACCCTCGCCCGCACGCTCGACCTCTCCGCCGTGATCCATGTTCAGCGCAGCGCCGACGGCGGACTGCAACTCACGGCCGTCCCGTTGCTCTACGGCAGCTACGCTTCGACCGATGCCACCGGAACATTCACCCTCGAACCGCCGGGCGATCTCAACATCTCCGCCGGTCTGCCCGTCCTCAACCAAGCAGCCATCGGCAAGGCCGGGGAGCACTACTCCCGATACCTGCAGCGCGCCGGTCTTGCCGAGGAAACCTCGGCGCCGACCCTCATGCGCGTGCAGAAACCCGAAGCCGCCAACCCCGAGGCAGTTCCCAGTCCCGCGCCGACACCTGCCCCGGTGGCGGCAGCGGTCGCCGTTCCCGCCACGGAAACGATCGACGGCGTCCCCGTGGCCAAAGCCATCCCGGTCGCGATCGCCAGCGAGGACATCCCCGTGGCCCGCGCCATCCCGGTCGACGGATCCACGCCCTCCGCCCCACCGGCTGCCGCGGCGGCGTTGCAGCCTTTCATCACAGCCCCCACTCCCACCCCGCCGGCGGCAACCGATGGCGGCGCGGGCAACTGGCCTCTTTACGATGCGGGCCGGATGCCCCGCGGACGGCTCCTCGATGCGAGCGCGGCGCGCAACCTTGCCGGCCAAGGCGCCACCACGGAACCTGTCTACCTCTCCGGTGAATTCAATGTCGCCAGTTCGGCCGGTGGTCGCGCCGTCTTGAGCGGACGCCGGGCGCCGCGCAACGTCCGCATCATCGCGGACTTTCCCGCGGGTGCTGCATCCCCGGCCCAGGGCGAAACGCTGCAGCGCGATTCCTCCCGCCCCTTCCGCATCGACCGTGTCGAGCAGGGCCCCGATGGCCTCATCAACGTTTATGTCCGGGAAATCACCCGGCCCTGACCACCCCGCCGAGGAACTCCGCCGGCGCATCGCGCGGCACGGCCCGGTCGGATTCGACGAATTCATGGCCGTCGCGCTCTACCACCCGGGCGGCGGCTACTACGCTTCGCACACCAACCGGACCGGACGGCGCGGCGACTTTTTCACCAGCGTCAGCGTCGGTCCGGTTTTCGGAA
>CAYQMP010000093.1:4883-6595 GCA_964418615.1 uncultured Chthoniobacter sp.
AGTTGCCGCCGTTCACCGGTGTTTTTTTCGCCAACGAACTCCTCGACGCCTTTCCATGCAAATTGCTCGTCCGTGAGAACGGCGCATGGTTCGAACGCCGCGTTGACACGGAGGGCGACCATTTTGTTTTCCGCGAAGTGCCGTTGCGTGACCCGGAGGCTCTGGCTGCCGCCGAAATGTTTCCCATCCAAGGCAGCGAACGCTTTTGCACGGAATGGCGCCCCTCGCTCGCACCGTGGATGCGCACACTTGCAGCCAAGATCCGTCGCGGATGGCTCCTGCTTGTCGACTACGGTCACCCCGCGGCCGTCCGATATCATCCGGCCCGCGCCGCCGGCACGCTCGCCTCCTATCGCGAGCATCGGCGCACCGAGGACCCGTTGGCCGCTCCGGGTAGTCAGGATCTGACCGCCCACGTCGACTTCACGGCCGTCGCGTCGGCCGCCGAGAGCGCGGGACTGCGGCTGGCAGGTTTTACCGATCAGCATCACGCCCTCACGGGGCTGGCCGAAAGGATTTTCCCCGCCATGCCGGCCCAAGCGCTTTCCACCGACGCCGCGCGCGAGATGCGCGCCCTGCGCCAATTGCTCCATCCGGAAAGCATGGGAACTTCGTTCAAGTTCCTCGCCCTCGCCAAGGACACGGACGACGGGCTCTCCGCTTTCCGCTTCGCCCGCGATCCGCGGCGCGAGCTTTACTCATGAACCTCCACGGCATCCATCACGTCACCGCAGTCACCGCACGAGCGCGGGAAAATCACGACTTCTACACGCGCACTCTCGGACTGCGCTTGGTCAAAAAAACGGTGAATCAGGACGATGTGTCCGCCTACCACTTGTTCTACGCCGACGGTGCGGGCACGCCGGGGACGGACCTGACTTTCTTCGACTGGCCGGCTGCGCCCGAGAGCCGCGGCACATGCAGCGTGACGCGAACCGGACTGCGTGTGGGCGATCTTTCCTCGCTCGAATGGTGGCGCGGGAGACTCGGGGGCGAAGCGGCCGTCACCGAGCGTGACGGAAAACCCGTCCTCGATTTCGAGGACCCGGAAGGGCAGCGCCTCTCCCTCGTCGTCGACACGGAACCGGCCGCCGCACTATGGGAGCGCAGCCCGGTCCCGGCTGAACACCAGATCCGCGGTTTGGGACCTCTGCAACTGAGCATCCCAAAGTTGGAGCCGACCGACCGCGTTCTTCGGGAATTGCTCGCCATGCGCCATGTCCGTTCCTACCAGGCCGATGATCGTGATGTTCACGTCTACCAAATGGGGCCTTCCCCCGGATGCGCCCGCGAAATTCATCTCGTCATCGAACCCGGCCTTCCGGTCGCGCGCCAAGGCGCCGGAGGCGTCCACCACCTCGCCCTGCGCACCACGGCTGCGGATTACCATGCCTGGGCTCGGCGCCTTGCGGAGTCCGGACTTCCGAACAGCGGTCCCGTCGACCGTTTCTGGTTTCGCAGCCTCTATTTCCGCGAACCCGGCGGCATCCTTATCGAGATCGCCACGGACGAACCCGGCTTTGCCACCGATGAACCGCTCGACAGGCTCGGCGAAACACTCTCCCTCCCGCCGTTCCTCGAGCCGCGCCGCCGCGAAATCGAAGCGGGACTGAAACCTCTGGCGTGACGCCGCGCGTCCGCACCGCTACGCTCGCCGTTCCATGTCGAAAGAAGCGCAGCAACGGATGGAAAAAATCGTCAGCCTCTGCAAA
>CAYQMP010000094.1:0-6578 GCA_964418615.1 uncultured Chthoniobacter sp.
TTCTGCTTGGAGGTGGTCGCTCCGCCGGCCTTGATCTGCTCGAACACGTCAGCGAGCTGATCGCCGAGGTAGACCGAGATGATGGCCGGGGGCGCTTCGTTGGCGCCGAGGCGGTGGTCGTTGCCCGCCGAGGCGATGCTTGCGCGCAGGAGCGGGGCAAATTTGTCGACGGCGCGAATGACGGCACCGGCGAAAACAAGGAACTGGGCGTTCTCGTGCGGCGTGTCGCCCGGATCGAGCAAGTTGCCCTGCGTGGCGTTGCCGAGCGACCAGTTGACGTGCTTGCCCGAGCCATTGATGCCGGCAAAGGGCTTCTCGTGAAGCAAGCAGACCAAGCCGTGCTTGTCGGCGGTCTTCTTCAGCACCGTCATGACCAGCTGCTGGTGGTCGGCGGCAAGGTTGGCCGACTCGAAGAGCGGCGCGATCTCGAACTGTCCAGGCGCGACCTCGTTGTGGCGGGTCTTGGCCGGGATGCCGAGTTTGAAGAGTTCGCGGTCGACCTCATACATGAAGGCCATGACGCGATCCGGAATGAGGCCGAAGTAGTGGTCCTCGAATTCCTGGCCCTTGGGAGCGTCGGCACCGAAGAGCGAGCGGCCGGCCGAAAGCAGGTCGGGGCGCGCGTAGTAGAACATTTTGTCGACGAGGAAGTATTCCTGCTCGGGACCGGCCGTGGCCGCGACGCGGGCGACATCCTTGTGACCGAAGAGATTGAGGATGCGGCGCGCCTGTTTGTCCAGGGCCTGCATCGACTTGAGCAAAGGCGTCTTGGTGTCGAGCGCCTCTCCTGTCCATGAAACGAAGGAGGTCGGGATGCAGAGCGTGGTGCCGTTGGCGTTCTCCATGAGGAAGGCCGGGCTGGTCACGTCCCAAGCGGTGTAGCCGCGCGCGGTGTGGGTGGCGCGGATACCGCCGGACGGGAAGGAGGAGGCATCGGGCTCACCTTGGATGAGCGTCTTGCCTTTGAACTTCGAGATGGTCGTGCGGCCGTCGGTGCCGGGATCGTAGAAGGAATCGTGCTTCTCGGCGGACGATCCGGTGAGCGGATAAAACACGTGCGCGAAGTGGGTGGCGCCGCGGCTGACCGCCCAGTTTTTCATCGCTTCGGCCACTTCGTCGGCCACGCCCTCGGGGAGTTTGGTGCCGTTATGCACCGTCTCCAGCACGGCTTGATAGGTGGCCGGCTTGAGCGTTTCCTTCATGACCGCGAGGTTGAAGGTGTTGGATCCGAATACGGTTTCCGGCGTCTCCTCGATGAAGTTGACGGAGGCGTCTTGGGATTGGCGGGCCGCAATGGCTGCCACCGCGGCGGCACGTGCTGACATGTTACTCATAGATGTGATGGGTTGTGGTTTAGGGACTGAAAAAGACCTCCGGCCCCGCACTTGAGCAAAGCAGAAAGTCGCTGACGGCAAGAGAAGCACGAAGCGTGCCAAAGCGCCAGAGCCTGAAGCGGCGAAAGGTGCAACTGTCTAATACGCGACACCCCTAAAGTGGATGGTAAATTTTAGCCACGCCCCGACCAAGCTGGAGGATAAGCTGGTCGCAATTTTGCCGCAATGAGAAATCCGAGACCGATGAGCAGGAGGAAGATGGACAGGAACTGCCCTCTGGTCAGCAGGCCAACATAGCCCGCATCGGGAAAGCGGAAGCTCTCGGCCAAGCTTCGGGTCACGGCATAGCCGACAAAAAACAAGCCCGTAATCACGCCATTGGGCACCCGCACCCGAGTGCGTACAAGCCAGAGGACGGCGAAAAGTAGCAACCCCTCCAAAATCGCCTCGTAGATCTGCGAGGGATGCCGCGGGACAAGAAAGTCGCCAACCACACGCGCCAAATCAGGCGAACCCGGCACCGCGGCCAGCACTTCGTCCATGCCGACCGGACCGGCGAACATTTCCTGCGTCCGGGCGAGGACTGCGCGCTGCGTCTCCACCGGTGCCTCGTAAAGTTCCTTGGGAAATTTGACCGCCCAAGCGACCTCGGCCGGGCGTCCGTAAAGCTCGCCGTTGATGAAGTTGGCCATACGTCCGAAAAACAACCCGAGAGCCGAACCGACGACCAGGTTGTCCCCCAACCCCGGCCAATTCACCTTATGCCGCCAGGCATACCAGAGCGTGTAGAGTACCACGCCGAGGATGCCGCCATGCGCCGACATGCCCCCTTCCCACACGCGGAAGAAAACCAGAGGATCGCGCAGGAATCCGTCAAAATCGTAAAAAAGCATGTAGCCAAGCCGTCCACCGAGCAGCACGCCGAAGACCGCGCAACCGGTGATGAAATCGCCGACTTTGTCGGCTGGAATGACGGAAAACCCGCGCCGGGCCAAGTGGAGGTAGACGAAGTAAGCCGCGGCAAAAGCCGCGAGGTAGGCCAGCCCATACCAGCGCACCCCGAACCCGTTGCCGAACTGCACGGCAAACGGATCCAAATTGTGCACCCAGTAGGTGATCATTCCCCAGCCGACTGCGGCACCTTGCGGAAGCGCGCCGGGTCATAGCCTTGCTTGGCCAACGCGGCCATGACGTCCGCGTAGTCCGCCTCGCTCATCTGCTTGTCCCGGGCCATAACCCAGCCGTAGTCGCGCGAAGGATGTCCGACCGCCATGAAGCGGTAGTCGGGATCGAGGTAGATGACGTAATAGGGCAGCGCGATTGGCCAGAGGAATTGCACCCGCCACTCGGCATTGGATTTTTTGTCCACCACCCACGCGATGCCGTTCATCGTCTTTTCCGGACCGTCGAACCCGCCCTTCCGGTAGCTGAAGATGTTGTCCATCTTGCCGTCCGCCCGCATGCGGTAGGTGTCCTTCGAATCGTAGGTGTCGCGCTCCAGCCAATAGGGAATGTGCGCGATGACCCACCAATCACCCATGAAGCGCGGCAGGTCGACATAATCGACCGCCTTGAGCGGAGGCTTCGACGCGCAACCGGTGAAGAGGGCCAGGCCGAGCACCGGCAACAGCCAGATCATTTTTTCCATGCCGCAGCAAATCAGCGCGACGCACCCGAGTCAAACCCGCCACTCTTCGCTCGTCACTCCTCGCCCTTCACTTTCCGACACTTCCTCCTTTCCCCGCGCACCCGATGGCGTCATGGTATCCGTTAATCTTCACGGCAGTTTTTCGGAAATTATGAGCGCAAACGGCAGCAACGGCACCACCATGATCAACGTCCAAATCGACGGCGAGTGGCGCCAGTTCCCCAAGGGAACCAAGCTCATCGAGGCCTGCATGCAGAGCGGCAGTTTCGTGCCGCACTATTGCTACCATCCCGCGCTGAGCACTCCGGGCAACTGCCGCATGTGCCTGCTGGAAATCGGCGGACCGAAGATGGACGCCAATCGCCAACCCATCCTCGGCCCCGACGGACGTCCCGAAATCGCGTGGTCGCCCAAACCGCAAATTTCCTGTGCCTTGGAAATTTCCGAAGGCATGGCCGCCCGCACCAACTCCCCGTTGGTCGAGGATTGCCGCAAAGGCGTGATGGAATTCCTCCTCATCAACCACCCGCTCGACTGCCCCATCTGCGACAAGGCTGGCGAATGCCGCCTGCAGGAATTCGCCGTCGAATTCGGCCACGGCGGATCGAACTTCCTCGAGGACAAAGTCAAAAAGCCAAAGCGCCAGGACATCGGCAAGCACATCGTCCTCGACGACGAACGCTGCATTCTCTGCTCGCGCTGCATCCGCTTCATGCAGGAAGTCGCCCACGACGACGTTCTCGGTTTCGTCGACCGCGGCAGCCACACCACGCTGACCGTCCACGAAGGCCAGCGCCTCGACAGCAACTACTCGCTCAACACGGTGGACATCTGTCCGGTCGGCGCGCTGACCAGCAAAGATTTCCGCTTCAAGATGCGCGTCTGGTTCCTGCGCGAAACGAAAAGCATCTGCACGTCTTGCGGCACCGGATGCAACACGATCATCGGCGCCCGCGAAAACGAAATCATCCGCCAGACCCCTCGCGAAAACGACGCGGTCAATTCCTACTGGATGTGCGACCACGGACGCCTCAACTACGGCTACCTCTACCGCGAAGACCGCCTTGTGCAGCCGCAACTCCGCGAGAACGGCAAACTGCAAAAATCCACCTGGCCGCGCGTCATTCAGGAAGTCGCGCAAAAATTGTCCGCCATCCCCCGCGGCGAAACGGCCCTCCTTGCCTCCGCCCGCATGACCAACGAAGAACTTTGGCTCGCCGGCAAGATCGCCCGACACCTCGGCATCACCATGCACGACGTCGTGGCGCGTCCCCAGAAAGCCGACGGCATCCTTGTCAGCGACGACGGCAATCCGAACACCACCGGCGCGCAACTCCTCGGCATCACGCACAACCCGCCCGGCGCCAAAGCCCACGAAATCGCCACCGCGGTCCGTAACGGCACGGTCAAAGCGCTCCTCTGCTTCGGCGAAGATCCGCGTCATTACGGGCTGACCGAGACCGAACTCGCCCGCGTCGACCTCATCGTCTGCCTCGACATTCTGCCCAACACGGCAACCAAACTGGCCACGGCCATCCTCCCCGGCGCCGGCTTCGCCGAAAAACGCGGGTCGATGGTCAATGTGAAAGGCCGCATCCAACGCCTCAACCGCGCCACCCAACCCCCGGGCCAAGCCCGCGACGATTTCGAAATTCTTTCCGACCTCCTCCGCGCCCTCGGCGCCGAAGCCCCGCAGACCCTCGAGGGCGTCTTCAAGGAAATGGCCGCCGCCATCCCCGCCTTCGAAGGCCTCACCTTGGCCAAACTGGGTGAGAACGGCATCCCTACAGAGACTGCCGTCCCCCGTTAAGGCCTGCCGGCCTCAGCGGGCTGCTGCATTTCTTCCTTGTCTGGCTTGGTCGGATCCGCTAAGTGTCCTTCCTTGCGCGTCATCAACCGCGCCGTAGGTCCTTGGGCTTCGGAGCCTCGTCTCCCGAGTCAAACGCGCCAAGGGTAACCCGGCGACCATCAGAAAAACACACACCATGCCCGTTCGTCTTGGACGTTTCGAAATGCCCAAGTCTCTCGTCAAGGACGAGAAGACAGCCACCGACACTTACGCGAAGTTCATCGCGGAACCCTTCGAGGCCGGCTACGGCCACACCGTCGGCAACTCGCTCCGCCGCGTGCTCCTCTCCTCGCTGGAAGGCGCCGCCATCACCTCGATCCAGATCGACGGGGTGAACCACGAGTTCCAGACCATCCCCGGCGTCGTCGAGGACGTCGTGGAAATCATCCTCAACCTCAAGAAGGTCAAATTCAACACGCACGACCACGACACCCACCGCGTCGTGCTCAACGTGAACAAAGAAGGCGCGGTCACCGCGGCCGACATCGAGTCGACCAACAAATGCGAGGTCCTCAACCCCAAGCAGCACATCGCCACACTCGACAAGAAGATGAAGTTCTCCATCGAGATGAACGTGCGCAAGGGCCGCGGCTTCGCCACCGGTGACGAAAACAAAACGCTCGACCAAGCCATCGGCGTCATCGCCATCGACTCCATCTTCTCGCCGGTCACCCGCGTGAAATACGCCGTCGAGGCCACCCGCGTCGGACAGCGCACCGACTACGACAAGCTCGTCCTCGAGATCTGGACCGACGGACGCATCACGCCGGACGAATCCCTGCTCCAAGCCGCGGCCATCCTGCGTCACCACCTCGATGTCTTCGTCGGCAACGACGACACGCAGGTCGAGTTCGACCAGACGCCGGAAGCGGTCAGTCAGGAAAACGCCAAGCTCAAGAAACTGCTCAACATGTCGGTCAACGAGATCGAATTGAGCGTCCGTGCGGCCAACTGCCTGAACAACGCGAACATCACGACCGTCGGCCAGCTGGCCATGAAGTCGGAAGCCGAGATGCTCAAATACCGCAACTTCGGCAAGAAATCGCTCAACGAAATCAAGGACAAGCTCGAGGAACTCCAACTCGGCCTCGGCATGAAATTCGAGCCCGGCCTCATCGAGATCCAGCCCGAGACGGAAGAAGCCGGAGAAAAACAGTCCGAAGAGAAGTAAGCCATGAGGCATCAGAACAAGACCGTCAAACTCGGGCGCTCGCAGGCCCACCGCGACGCGCTGCTGGCCAACCAGGTCTGCAGCCTCATCATCCACCAGCGCATCCGCACCACCCTGGCCAAAGCCAAGGCCGCGCGCCCGCTGGCGGAAAAAATGATCACCCTCGGCAAAAAGGGCACCATCCACGCCCGCCGCACCGCCGCCGCCTATCTGCACCAGGCGGATGCGGTGAAGAAACTGTTCGACGAAATCGCCCCCCGCTCGGCCAACCGTGCCGGCGGCTACACGCGCATCGTCAAACTCGGGCAACGCAAGAGCGACAGCGCTCCGATGGCCGTTCTCGAATGGGTCGACACCGCCCCGGTCGAGGCCGCTGCGGAACCGGCTGCGGAGGAGAAAGCCAAGCCGGCCAAAAAGCCGGCGGCAAAAAAAGCCGCTCCGGAAAAAGAAGCCGAGTAACTTCCCGGATCACCCACACCACGCCGCCGCGGCCCCCAAGCCCGGCGGCGTGTTTTTTGGGGGGCGACTGCTTGCTACAACCGGATGAAGACGGACCCTGTTGCCCGAGGTAGGGAC
>CAYQMP010000095.1:0-6526 GCA_964418615.1 uncultured Chthoniobacter sp.
CAATTCAACCTCGCCGCCATCGCGGAAAAACTCCCCGCTCTCGATCAAGCCGCTGCTCCCGCCCTCCTTTTCGGCTTCGGCCTCATCCTCATCGCCCTCGGCTTCAAAATCGCCGCCGCCCCGTTCCAATTCTGGGTCCCCGACGTCTACCAAGGCGCACCCACCCCGGTCACCGCCTTCCTCTCCGTCGCCTCGAAAGCCGCCGGCTTCATCGTCCTCCTCCGCGTTGTCCAAACCTTCCTCGTCGTCCCCGCCCTGCAGGAAAAAATTCTCCCGCTCCTCGCTGTGATCACCGGAGCCACCATGATCTTCGGCAATCTCGCCGCCCTCCCGCAGTCCAACCTCAAACGCCTCCTTGCCTACTCGAGCATCGGCCACGCCGGTTACCTCCTCCTCGGCGTCGTCTCGATCGGCGCGCCCTTTGCCGGCACTGCCATCGTCTTCTACCTCGCGGCCTATCTGCTCATGACTCTCCTCGCGTTCCTCGTCATGACCATCGTCGCGCAAGCCTCCGGCGGAGACGACATCGCCGATTTCAACGGACTCAACCAACGCGCCCCGCATCTGGCCTTCGCCATGCTCCTCGCCATGCTCTCGCTGGCCGGCATCCCCCTCACCGCCGGCTTCCTCGGCAAATTGTTCATCTTCGAATGCGCCGTGGAACAGCAGCATTGGATCCTGGTCATCCTCGGCGTCATCACCGTTGCCGCCGGCTTCTACTATTATCTGAAAGTGGTCCGCGCCATGTATTGGCAACAACCCGCCAACCCCGACGCCCCCGAAATCGAAGTCGGCCCGTTGGCCAAGATCACCATCGCCCTTCTCTGCGCCCTCATCATTTGGCTCGGCGTCTACCCCGCCCCGCTCCTCGCGCTCCTGCCCTGATTCGTCTTATTTGTAGCGGCGCTCTATGAGCGTCGGTGCACTTTTTGGGTAAGGCTCCGACGGTCATAGACCGCCGCTACACCTCAATCCCGCGCAATCTCATCCGGCAACTCGTTTCGATCCCCGCCCGTCTTCGGAAAGTGACGCGCCAACAACTCCCCCGCGCGGCGGATTCCCTTGACCAATCCCTCGGTGAAACGCCCCTCGACAAACTCCGCTTCGAGCGTCTTCGCCGTTTCGTTCCAGAAATTTTCCCCGCATTTGGCATGCACCGCCTCGTCGCCGATGACAGCAAATTTCCGGTCGCGCGGCACCACGTAGAAAAGCACCGCGTTGCGTTCTTCGGTGGTGTCCATATCCAGCCGGTGAAACTCCTGATGCGCCCGTTTGGTCACGTCGCATCCGCGCAAGCATCGCCGCGAAACAAAGACCCGCACTTCCCCGGAGGTCGCGCTTTCGGCCTCACGCACCGCAGCGAGCACCGCGAGCTCGTCGATTTTCTCGAGGAATTCTTGCGCCTTCATCTCACCATCGTCCGCTGGCCCCGCCTCCACCGAAGCCGCCTCCGCCGCCAATCGACCCGCCGCCGAAACCCCCACCACCGAATCCTCCCCCGTAACCTCCGGGGAAGAACACATCGCGACGACCGCGCGGCGTGTAGACCGTGCCGCCGTTCCCGTGGCTGCGCTGGATAATAATGATCAGAATGACAATTAGGATGATCCAGAAAAGCAAATTGGCCGCAGCATCACCCGGCATGGCCTGCCCCTCGGCCAGCGTGCGGCCCGAGCCCTCGTATTCCCCGCGCGTCGCGTCCATGAGGGCCGACACGCCGCGGATAATGCCGCCGCCCATGTCGCCGGCGCGGAACGACGGGACGATCTCGCGGTTGATGATGTTGTTGGCCAAGGCATCGGGCACCGCGCCCTCCAGGCCGTAGCCGACTTCGATGCGCAGTTGCCGCGAGTTGGGAAAGACGAAAAGAACAATCCCGTTGTCCTTGTCCTTCCGGCCGACGCCCCATGCTTCCGCCGTGCGCTGGGTGAAATCCTCCATCGCATAATCCGACGGAACGTCCGGCAGAATACACACCCAGATCTGGTCCGAGGTCTGACGCTCGAATTGCGCCAGTTCCGCCGAGAGCAGCGCCTTTTGCGAAGGATCGAGGAGGCCGGCCTCGTCGAGAACGTAGTCCTTGGGCGGCGCCGGCAGCGGAGTCTGCGCCGCGGGGGCTGCCGCGGCGATGACCGCGAAGGCCGCGCAAAAAAGGGCCGTCAGGCGTGTGCGCACGTCAGGGCGCAATTCAGGAACCTTGCTGGCTTCCGAAATTGAAGTTCACCTCCGGCGCCTGATCGGACCCCGGACGGGAGGCGAAATAGGGACGCTCTTTGAAGCCGAGCAAACCGGAATAGAGGACCGTGGGGAACTGCTTGGTCGCCGTGTTGTATTGCTGCACGGTTTCGTTGAACTTGCGCCGCTCGACCGCGATGCGGTTCTCCGTCCCCTCCAGCTGAACCTGCAGGTTCTGGAAGTTGGCGTTGGCCTTGATGTCCGGGTAGCGCTCCACGGTGACGAGCAAACGCGAAAGCGCCGACGACAGCTGATCCTGCGTCTGCTGGAAAGCGGCCATGGCCTCCGGGCTGTCCGGCGGCGAACTCGGATCGATCTTGATATTGTTGACCTGCTGCCGCGCCTCGATGACCTGCGTGAGGGTTCCCTTCTCGAAGTCCGCCGCGCCTTCGACGGTCTTGACCAGATTCGGAATCAAATCGGCCCGGCGTTGGTAGACGTTTTCGACATCGGCCCAGCTGCTGTCGGTTTGCTGTTTGAGGCTGACCAAACGGTTGTAGCCGCAGCCCGTGAGCATCGAAGCCGCGGCCATGACGAGGAGGAGACGGGTGAAATTCATAGCGCTGCGCTGTATCGCGAAATCCCGCCGCGCTGGCGAGGGAATATTGGGATGTAATCTACTCCCCGGCCAATTTCCGCGCGGTCTGCAAAGTATCGATTTCGGCGACCGTTTTGTCGCGGCGCAGAGCTTTGATCCGCGGAAAACGCAAAGCCAATCCACTCGGGTGGCGCGCGCTCCGCTGGATGGAATCAAACGCCACCTCGATGACCAACTCCGGCTCCACCTCGTGCAACCGCCCTTTCACCCGCCGCACGCGCTCGAGGAACCACGGCGTCAACTCCGCGATCTCTTTGTCGGTCAATCCCGAGTAGGCCTTGCCGATGGTGAGAAGCGCCCCGCTCTCCCCGTCACGCACGGCGAAAGTGTAATCGCTCAACACCTCACGCCGCCGACCGTGGCCGTATTCAACTCCGGTCACCGCCACATCCAGCGTGGCAAATTCCTTCTTCAGCTTGACCCACGAAAGGCCGCGCCGCCCCGGTGTATAAGCACTCTCCGGGTCCTTGCAGACCAACCCCTCGTTGCCGCGGTCTCGGGCCGCACCGAATTCTTCCTCCACCGCCGCCGCGCTGCACAAACGCACCACCGGAGCGAACGACATGGGTTTGACCAACGGCAATTTCTCCAACACCGCCCGCCTCTCGCGCCACGGTCGGTCAAGCGTCGTCATTCCTTCGTGCAACAAAACATCGAACGCCACGAATTCCACCGGCACATCTTCGGTCAAAAACAAATCCGCCTCGCGGCGGTTGAGCCGCTTTTGCAGATCGAAAAACGTCAGCCGCCGACCCGCCATCGAAGCGAGAATTTCGCCGTCCAGGACAACGGAACCGGGCAGCTTCGCCGCGGCCGCGGCAATTTCCGGAAACTGCGCGGTGATGCGCCGCAGGTCGCGCGAGAAAATTTCGCAACGTCCGTCCGCCACGTGCACCTGCGCGCGGATCCCGTCGTATTTGTCCTCCGCACACACCGCATGCTCCTCACCCGACAGTCGTTCCCATACCGCCTCACCATCCGGTTCCGACCCCGCCAGCATGCATTTCACCGGATGGAACACGCGCAACCCCGCTTCCCCGAGCCTCCCGCTCCGCGCGGCCAGAGCGAGCGCCCCCGTGTCACCCAAGAGCATGCCGGCGTGGCGCATGGCCTCGGGCTCGGCGGCAAAGGCCGCGCCGATGGCCTCCTCGAGAAGCCCCTCCTTCAATCCGATCCGCAAATCGCCGGTCAGAATTTTCACCACATAAGACGTCTCGACCGCACTGCAACTTCGGAAAAACATTTCCAACACCGCCTGTTTCTTCACCGGGCCACGTGCCGCGGCCAATTCATCGAACAGATGCTGCACCGCCGAGAGATCCCGCATCCCTTTTCCCGCACGTCCCGCCATGATCTCGCGCGCGGCCAATCCCGCATCATTGCAGCGTCGCGATATCGCTCTCACCTCGTCCTCGCGCCGCCCTGCCGCGCTTCCGAGCGCGCGCCGCAGCACCGCCCAACCGGTCTGCGTGCTGCGCCCATCGGTCGGTCCGAAAGGCTGCCCGGTGAGCCACGTGGCCGCGCGACGCAAATCCTCGTCGTCGAGCGACCGCAAATAGTCCGCCAACAACCCGACTTTGGCCAAACGCCCGGTGGCCGCACCGACGGCCTCGCACATCGCGCAGAATTTTCCGAAGGGAGAATCCGGGACGTCATCCTTCCCGGCCTCCTCGTGGACTCGCGGAGCGGGCGCAGGCGTGAAACCGGAGAACTCCAGCTGGTCCGGACTGACCAGCGACCACGCCTCGATGCCGCGGTCGCGCAAATCGCGGGCGAATTCGGAAGCATAACCGTGCAGCGTCAGCACGCGCCGTGGCTGCACCAGCTCGACATACTTGAGCAGATCGTCGTAGCCCGCGTGATCGCTCAGCGGGAAAGCGGCATCCACTTGGTATCGGTGCACCGCGCCCGGCGTCATGGCCCACCCGGTCAGCATGGCGACGCGCCGTTTCTTGATCCGCTGGATCATGCGCGAACCGCGCACGCTGGGCGGGCAAATGAGCACGTGGCCGGCCACCTCGGACGCTTTGTAGTCCGCGAATTCCGGGAAGCCCGGCACCAAATCACGGTAGATGCGCGTCATCTTGGCCACCGCCCCGTGCAGCATGGGCTTAAGCCCTGCCGCGGCCACGGCGCAAAGGATTTCCTGAGCTTTGCCCAGCGAATACCCGAGCAGCACCGGCACCTCCCCGTCCTCCAGCGCCTCGCGGCAAAACTTCACCACTGCCGCCAGCACCTGCTCGGTCGGCGGAAAAACAAACTCCGGTTTGCCGAAAGTCGTTTCCATGATCAGCGTATCGGCCTGCCGCCACATGATGCCTTCGCTCGATAGCCCGGAACGCAGTTTGAAATCGCCCGTGTAAAGCAGCGAACCCCCGCCGGTCTCGAGATGCAACTGCGCCGACCCGTGCACATGCCCGGCCGGCCATAGCGTGAACCGTGCCCCGCGCAACTCGCGCGTCTCGCCAAAGTCCAGCACATGCTCGACACCTGCTTCCCCCTGCCGAGCACGCATCAACCGCGACGTCCCCGCCGAAAGCACTGTCTCCCGGTGCTTCCCGATATGATCGCTGTGCGCGTGCGATACGAAGGCAAACCCCCGCGGCACGTGCGGATCCAGCCACAGGTCCAGATTCGGCACATGCACCCCCCCGCGGTAAGCCACCTCGATCATCAGTGTTCCCTCCACCCCTCGGCGCCCTCTGTGTCCTCCGCGGCTCTCTTCCTCCGCACCGCGACGGCATAAACCTTCTGGAAACCCCTGCGCATCCACGTATTATGACCGACCCGCGCCCCGAGCGCACTCCATCCCATGTCCGTTCCGCAAAGCACCATCGCCATAGTCTACGACTACGACCAGACCCTCAGCCCGAATTACATGCAGGAGGAGGCGATTTTTCCCCACTTCGGGATCGACGGAAAACAGTTCTGGCAGCGCTGCGGAGAGCTGGTCCAGAAGCACGGCTTCGAACACGAACTGGCCTATATGAAGGCCCTGCTCGATTACCTCGAGCCCGACCGCCCGACCAATGCCCAACTCCGCGAACTGGGCGCCAAGCTCAGCTTCTTCCCGGGCATCCCGGACATGTTCGAGGAATTCAAACACGGACTCCTCACCCCCGAGCACCAAGCCCACGGGATCAACGTCGAGCACTACATCGTCAGCTCCGGCATCAAAGAACTCATCGTCGGCAGCCGCATCGAACCTTACGTGCGCAAAATCTTCGGCTGCGAATACGCCGAGGACAACGACGGCCACATCGCCTTCCCCAAACGCGTCATCAGCCACACCCAAAAGACGCAGTTCCTCTTCCGCATCAACAAAGGCATGCTCGACCTCTCGCAAGACGTCAACGACCACATGCCGCCCGAACTGCGTCCCGTCCCCTTCCAGAATATGATCTATGTCGGCGACGGACCGACCGACGTCCCCTGCTTCACCGTGATGAAGCAAACCGGCGGGCGCGCCATCGCCGTCTACAATCCGGAAGACAAATCTCGCGTCAGCTTCAAGAAGAGCTACCAACTCACCGCCCACGCCGACCGGGTCAAACACATCGCCCCCGCCGACTACCGCCCCGGCAGCCACCTGCGTCTGCTCCTCGAGGAAATGATCATGGAGATCGCCGACAGCATCGTCGAACGCCGCCGCGAAGACCTCGAAGCCGCCACCGTCCGCGCGCCCAAGCATTA
>CAYQMP010000096.1:0-6521 GCA_964418615.1 uncultured Chthoniobacter sp.
CCGCAGCCAAACCGAGCAGCGCGTAGGTGGAAGGCTCGGGAACGGCGAGGGTGACGTTGGCAGAGCTTGCGTAATCACCGCCGGCGGTGAAGGTCACCGATTGGACCGCGGTTCCGGGTTCATCGGTGACCCATCCGAAAAACCAATCGTTCAGATTGGCCGAAGCGCGGCTGGAAATGACATTGGTGGATGTGAGATCGGCGAAGACTGTGGTGAGTGTGACGGTCCCGCCCGAGACAACGTTGACACCATCCGTCGGGAAAAAATAGCCGCCGAAAGCCAGCGTATTGAGCGAGAAATTGGTCATGACGAAAACGTCCGTGCTCGGATCGCCGGTGGAGAGGGCGTTCGCGCCTCCAAAGGTGTCACCCCAGAATGAGGTCGCCGGAGCCACTCCGGGAATGGTGGCCGTGTAAGAGAAGCCGCTTCCGGAAAAATTGACCACGTTGGTGTCCAGACGTGTCCCTCCGCCACTGACGGTGGTGAAGTCATTGGTGTAGGCAGGCTTGCCGACGACTGCGGTCAAGAAGTCTGTCTCGTTGGTGTAGAAGGAGAAGGTGGCCGCGCCACTGGACAGCAAAGAGGCGCACAAAAGAGAGGTGGCAAGAGCGATCGTTTTTTTCATGGGACGGGGCGGTTACTGTCGAAATTAACCGACGCGACACTGTGCGCAAGAGAAAAAAACGTGTTTTTCCCTCCTGATTTTGCCGTTCTTCGAACGCAGATCATGTATGCAACTCCAATGGAGGCAGTTGCGGTTTTCGGGTCTGGGCCCGGAAATTGCCTTGCGCTGCGTTTGCCGCGCATAGGGGCCTCATTTGCCGGGCTCTGGCTTGGCTCCGCACGCCGTTTTCCCCATGGCGTCGGGAGCGCTCGCGGCAAATCGGACGTTGATTTCGATGCTCGTTGACCTTATGCAACCTGACCCGCTTGATGCGGGCTGATCAGAAACATGGGTAAATTATATCAAGACATCGTCGAGACTGTGGGGCGCACCCCGCTGGTCAAACTCAACAAAGTAACGGAAGGAAGCGGCGCGACCATTGCGGTGAAGTGCGAATTTTTCAATCCGCTTGGCAGCGTGAAAGACCGTATCGGCATGGCCATGATCGAGGACGCCGAGAAGAAGGGCATCCTCAAAAAAGGCACCGTCATCGTCGAACCGACCAGCGGAAACACGGGCATCGCCTTGGCTTTCGTTGCGGCGGCACGCGGCTACAAACTCATTCTGACCATGCCCGAGACGATGAGCGTGGAGCGACGCACTTTGCTCGCCATGCTGGGAGCCGAGTTGGTCCTCACGCCCGGTCCCGAGGGCATGAAGGGCGCGATCGCCAAGGCGGAAGAGATTCTGAAAAACACGCCCAATGGCTGGATGCCGCAGCAATTCAAGAACCCGGCCAATCCCGCGATCCATGCCCAAACTACGGCCGAAGAGGTGTGGGACGATACCGAAGGCAAGGTCGACATCTTCGTTTCCGCGGTCGGCACCGGCGGCACTTGCACCGGCGTCGGCGAAGTGCTGAAAAAGCGCAAGCCCGGGGTCAAAATCGTGGCGGTCGAACCCAAAGACTCGCCGGTTATTTCGCAGACCCGCGCCGGCGAGCCGGTCAAACCCGGTCCGCACAAAATCCAAGGCACCGGCGCCGGCTTCGTGCCCGACAACCTCCACCTCGATGTGGTCGACGAAGTCCTCACCGTGTCCAACGACGATGCTTTTGCCATGGCCCGCCGTTTGGCCAAGGAAGAGGGAATTCTTGCCGGCATCAGCTCGGGCGCCAATGTGCAAGCCGCGCTCGAGTTGGCCAAGCGTCCGGAGAACAAAGGCAAACTCATCGTCACCGTGGCCTGCTCGACGGGCGAGCGTTACCTCAGCACGGCCTTGGCCGATGAGGCACGCGCGGCCGTTTCCGCCTGACCTTTTTTCCCATGGACGAACGCCCCTCCGTTTTGAAGCCGGCCATCGACCCGGCGCTTGAGTTGTCCGATAGCGACCTGTTCTGGCAGGAGCACTGGAAAAAATTCGTATGGGGTCTGGTCGCCGTGGTTTTGCTGATCCTCGCGGTCGGAGTGTGGAAGCTTTGGACCGCCACCACGCTCAGTTCGGCCGAGGCGCTCTACAGCACTTCCGACACCGCGGAAGCCTGGCGCGAAGTGGTGCAAAAGTATCCGGGCACGGTTCCCGCCGGCAACGCGCAGGTGCGATTGGCCGAGTCTTTGCGCTCCGCGGGGGATTTCCCCGGGGCAGAGGCCGAACTGGAAAAGTTCGTCTCTTCCCAGCCCGAGCACCCTCTGGCCGGAGCCGCGTGGCTCACGCTCGGCGAATTGCGTCAACTCCAAGGCAACACTGATGGTGCCCTTGAAGCCTACCGCACGGCTTCATCTCGCTACAAAACCTCCTTCACCGCTCCTCTGGCGCTGGTCGCCGAAGCCAACCTGCTCAAGGCTCAAGGGTCCGCAGGCGAAGCCCGCGCCGTCCTCGAGTCTGTCGGCTCTCTCCACCCCGGGACGCCCGCTGCCATGCTTGCGGCCGGCGAATTGGCCCGCTTGGGCCAGCCTCAAGCGTCCGGTGAGTCCCCTCCACCGACTGAGTAAGCGTCCGGCCCGCTTGCCGGCTCGGCTCGGGGGTTGTCCGAAAGAAGTTGACTCTCAAGCAGCGGCGCGCATGACTACCTCTGTGAAAGTGCTCGCCCTTCTCTCCATATTGGTCGGGACCCTTACGGCGACATCCGCCGCGCAATCCACCACCAACGCGGTGCTCGCCTCCTCGGAGGGTGGAGTTGTGGTAAATATCAACGAAGTGCCGGTCGATGGCGCCACCAAGATCAACGAAGTGCTGCCCGCCGGTGCGATGGTGGTGGCCGGAAGCGACGGGCGTGCGCTCCTGCGTTTGGCGGACGGACTTTTCATCGAGTTGCAGCCCTCCAGTGAGTTGATCATCGGCGAGACGATCGAAGGCGGTTCAGTCGATCCCGCCGGCAATCCCATTCCGCAAACCAAGCTCACGTTGAACAGCGGGTCTTTGGTTTTGCTCTCCAGCCCGGAGAGCTTGGCCCGTTCCTCCGTGGTTATCGTAACCAATCGTGGATCTTACTCCCCCGTGAATGCCGGAGACACTCTGGTCATCGCGGACAGCGCGGACCCCGCGACCTCGCAAGTGACCGTCGTGTCGTTGACTGGCGAGGGAATGGTGACAACAACGGAAGGCGATCCGCTGCCGGTGGGTGAGGGGTTGGCCGTGGTCCTTACCGCCGACGGCCAAGCCAAAACCAGCACCGTTTCCGACCTGCCCGAGGGAACCACCTATGAAACCGTGGTGCGTTCTGCCTCGACAAGCGTTTCGGGCGTTCAGGCTATTGCTCCGCAGACATTCTCGACGCAGAGCACCTCCGAGCCAACGCCGACCCCGCGTCCCCCGCGACCGACACCGACGCCAAGTCCCATAACAGTCGAAGCCTCGCCGACACCGACGCCGCGACCCCCGCGTCCGACACCGACGCCGAGTCCTTCGCCCAGCCCGACACCCCCGCCGCCGCGCCCTACTCCGACGCCGTCTCCCAGTCCGACCCCGACCCCTCGTCCGCCGCGTCCCACGCCGACACCGAGTCCATCTCCGCTGCCGCCGCGCCCGACGCCGAGTCCCACCCAAACACCTTCCGATTCGCCCTGAGCCGGACCGCTAAAGGCGCCGAGTCCTCGCCCGTTTGTTGTCTCGGTGAGGTTCTTCTCGACCGTTGGCCGGAAGGCGATCTGCACCCCGGTGGCGCCCCGGCCAATGTCGCCTTCCATGCCTGCGCGCTGGGTGCCCCGGCAGCCTTGCTCACGCGGGTCGGAGCCGACGAGCAGGGCGCACATCTCCGGCACTGGCTCGGTCGGTCCGGCATAAATGCGGATCTTTGCCAAAGCGATTCGCAGCATCCGACGGGTATCGTCGACGTCGCGGTTCCGGATTCCGGGGCGCCGGTCTATGACATCATGACCCCGTCGGCTTGGGATTTTCTCGAGGCTACCGACGCGGCGCTTGCCGCCGTGCGGGAAGCCGGGGTTCTCGTCTTCGGGACCTTGGCCCAGCGGCATCCTGTCGGGAGGCAGGCAATCCGGGCGCTGGTGGAAGCGGCGCGTGACGCCGGGGTTTGCGTGCTGGCGGACCTCAATCTTCGAGCGCCCTACTTCGACGCTGAGATCGTCCTTTGGACGCTGCGCCACTGCGGGGTTCTCAAGCTCAACCGTGAGGAACTCGGCGCGGTGTCGAAAATGCTCGGTGCGACCGGAGCCGAGGAAGATCTATTTGTCGGGTTGCTGCGTGAATTCGGGATCGGTCGTGGCGTGCTCACGGCGGGGGGTGAGGGGGCATGGATTTTCGAGGAGGGAACGATGACGCATGAGCCGGTGGCGCGGGCGACCGCGGTTGTCGATCCGGTCGGGGCAGGTGATGCCTTCTGCGCGGCGCTGGCGGTCGGGTTGGCGGACGGACAAACCCTCCGGGAATCCGCACCCCGCGCCGCCCGCGTGGCCGCCTTCGTCGTTTCGCAGCGCGGCGCCACCCCGAGTCTGCCTGCCGGCATGTGACGTGAAGATTGAATCGTTGCTTTGCCGCGCGCCCGCAACCAACGTGACACCCGCTCGGCCATGAAATATTCGGTGTCTCTCGTTGTCGCCACGTGCGCGGTGATGTGGGTGCTGTGGACTCAGGTTCATGACCCGCGCTGGCAGTCGCACATCGTGGTCGACCCGGTGGTCTACTGGCAGCGTGCCACGTCCTTTTTTGCGCATGACGGGTCGTGGTCGGGACTGGAGACGAACGAATACCAACCCGGGGCCTTGTGGTTCTTCGCGGCCGTCGGATCCGCAACGGGCGCGCCGGGGGAATTCGATCCGTTTCTCCGAGGACTGTTCATCGTCAACCTGCTTCTTCTCGCCGGCCATGTTGTTTTGGCGCGGTTCTGCGGTCCGGCGATCTCGCCTTGGCTGATGCTTTTGTTCGCTCTGCTGACCGGGCCGCTGCTGCTTTGCCGGTTCGAGCTTTTGGTGTCCCTGCTGGTTCTCGGGGCGTGGGCGCTTTGGGTCCGCGGTCATTTGTCGCCCGCGTCCTTTCTCCTCGGCATGGCCACGGCGACGAAAATTTATCCCGTATTGCTGGTGCCCTTTGTGGTCTGCTCGGCGTGGAGCCGGGGCCGTTGGCGGGCGGCGGTGCGCCATCTGGTGCTGTGGGCAGCGGGTGGTTTTCTTGTCGTCGGCACGCTCGGGATGTGGGGTTCGCCATGGCAGGATGTCCGCGCGGCGCTGGAGTTCCACTTCGACAAACCCTTCGGCATCGAGGGCCTGCTCGGCAGCGGCATTCCGCTGGTCCAATGGTGGCTCGGCATTCCCCTGCGCATGGCGCCGCGCAACGGGATCTACGGATTCGAGTCCGACTTGGGAGGTGCGGTGACCTTCCTCCTGCAATGGAGTTGGGTGGCCGCGGTGGCCGGGGTGTTTTTTCTCGTTTGGCGGCGCCACCGCGCGGACCTCTGGTCCGAGCCGGGAGTGCTCTTTGTCCTCTTCGGCTGGTATGTCGTCCTCGGCAAGTTGATGGCCCCCCAATACACGTGGTGGGCGGTGCCGTTCCTCGCCCTGACGCCGGGCAGCTGGTTCGGCGCGCGGCGGCACGCGGCGGTCTTGCTGCTTGTGGCCGCCAGTCTGGTCTTGGGACAGGTTGTCTATCCGCTGAATTACTCGGAGTTCCTCGCCGGATTCAACGGGGAGTATTTCCGCAACCGGATGTTCTGGCTGAACCTCGCGAAGAACCTCCTCTGGCTGGGGGCCATCGCGGTGGCGACCTCGGCGCTCGTGCGGGTGCCCCGGGCCAAGTCCGGCGGAAGCTGATCAGTCGTCGCTGTCGTCCTGGCCCGCGGCGCGGCGCCATGCGCGGAGGGCTTTGCGGGCGTCGGAAGCGGAGCCGCTCATCTCGGAGCGGCCGTTCTTGGTGATGAGATTGCCTTGGTCGTCGACGATGACCAGCGACGGGATGCCGCGGATGCCGTATTTGGCTCCGAGCTCCTGCCGCCGCGGGGAGTCGTAGGGGATGGCGGGCCATTCCATGTCATAATCATCCATGTATTCCATCTGGTCTTCCGCGCTGCGGTCGCTGCTGACGAAGATCACTTCGAAGTCGTCGTCCTCGCGGTCGCGCAATTTGACCAGGCTCGGAGTGAAGGCGCGGCAGGGGCCGCACCAGGACGCGGAAAAGTAGAGCCCGATGACTTTGCCTTCGAGGGAGGATGTTTCGACTTTGTCGCCGTCGGCATCGACCAACTCGGGTCCGACGAGATCCTCGAGCGAGGCGAAGGTGGTGAGGGGGACGATAAGGAGGAGGGTGAGGAGGGTTTTCATGGGGATGAGTATCGACTGGGAGTATTCGGATTTCGCGCAGGATGTCACGCGGAGGATCTCATTACGGTGGTGCCGCCGTGCCCGGCGGTGATCCGGTGGAACGTCGCCGGGGACGGCGACGCTACAGCTCAGAATTTGTCGGCGCTGGG
>CAYQMP010000097.1:0-6511 GCA_964418615.1 uncultured Chthoniobacter sp.
GCCGTCGGCTACTCCAACTACCCGCCCGATGTCGTCGCCGGTTTCGTCCGCCACGCGGCCGAGAGCGGAATGGACATCTTCCGCGTCTTCGACTCGCTCAACGACCTCTCCAACATGCGCGCCGCGATGGAAGCGGTGCGCGAGACCAAGGCGGTCTGCGAAGGCACCATCTGCTACACGGGCGACATCCTCGATCCGCAGCGGACCAAATATTCGCTCAAATACTACGTCAAGCTGGCCAGAGAGTTGGAAAAGATGGGCGCCCACTTCATCGCGATCAAAGACATGGCCGGGCTCTGCCGTCCATTCGCCGCCCGCGCCCTGCTCAAAGCCCTGCGCGCCGAAACCGACCTGCCGCTGCACTTCCACACGCACGACACCAGCGGCGTGAATGCCGCGTCCGTCCTAGCCGCGATCGAATCCGGCGCGGATGTGGTCGACTCCGCAATCAGCGCGATGTCCGGCTCGACCTCGCAACCGAACCTCAACAGCCTCGTCGCCGCGCTGCAGCACACGCCGCACGACAGTGGACTCGACCTCGATGCGCTCAACGAATTCGCCGACTACTGGGAGCAGGTCCGCACCTTCTACGCGCCCTTCGACACCTCGCCGCGCACCGGCAGTGCCGAGGTTTATCTGCACGAAATGCCCGGCGGACAATTCACCAACTTGAAGGAACAGGCCGCTTCAATGGGACTCGGCCACCGCTGGCCGGAGATCGCCCGCTGCTACGCCGAAGTGAACGAACTCTTCGGTGACATCGTCAAGGTGACCCCATCCAGCAAAGTGATCGGCGACATGGCGCTTTTCCTCTTCACCCGCGGGATCAAGCCCGCCGACGTGCCCAACCTCCCACCGGGCACCCCCTTTCCCGAATCGGTCAAAGACATGCTGGCCGGCGGACTGGGCGAACCGATCGGCGGATGGCCGAAGGACGTGGTCAAGGCCGTGCTGGGCAAGGCCAAGCCCAAACCCGCGCGCGCTCCCAAGGTCAGCCTCCCCGCCGTGCGCAAGGAACTCAGTGGAAAATTGAAGCACGCGCCCGACGAGGACGAGCTTTACAGCCACCTCATGTATCCGGACGTCTTCGCCGCTTTCACCAAGTTCGCGCGCGAATACGGCGACGTCAGCGTGCTGCCCACGCCGGCCTTTTTCTACGGACTCAAGCCCGGCGAGGAAATCGCCGTGGAAATCGAGCAGGGCAAGACGCTCTTCATCAAGCTGATCAATATCGGTGCGCCGGACAAAGACGGCCACCGCGTGGTCTTCTTCGAACTCAACGGCATGCCGCGTGAGGTGACCATCACCGACAAATCACTGCAGACGACGAAAAAAGCCCGCCGCAAAGCCGACCCGGGCAAACCTCTGGAAATCGGCGCACCCATTCCCGGCATGGTGACGAATCTCGACCACGGCAACGGCGCCAAGGTGTCCAAAGGCGACAAGATCCTCACCATGGAAGCGATGAAGATGCAGACCACGATCTACGCACCGTGCGACGGGACCATCGAGGAACTCCTCGTCTCCGCCGGAGACGCGGTCGACGCCGGTGATCTCCTGCTCAAGATGCGGGAGTGATGAAAAGTAGGGACGAGCAGCCCGCTCGTCCGCGCACTTTCCCGTTGGGCACGCGAGCCGCGCGCCCCTACCCTCAAGCCGCCTTCCCGATCTCCGTCGCTTCCGCAATCTCTTCCAGCTTCCCCGTCTTCACATCGTAGAGATACCCGTAGACCGGGATCGACTTCGGGATGAGCGGATGATTGCGGATCTTTTTCACGTCGTCGATCACCGCTTGGCGGTCGTCGGTGAAGGTGAGCCAGTCGATCTTCGCACCCTCGGGCGAGCCGGGCCCCTGACCCACATCGCGCCAGCCGTTCTCGTCGATCACCGCCTGCTCGAGACTCTTGGCCAGCAGGTCGCCCATGATCTGGTTGTTGAAGAGGACCATGCCGCAGTCGGTGTGGTGGACGACGAAAAATTCTTTCGTTCCGAGGAGTTTGTAGGAAATGACCAGAGACCTGATGGCGTCATCGCTCGCCCGGCCGCCGGCATTGCGGATGACATGCGCGTCGCCCTCGGAAAGTCCGGCGTATTTTGCCGGATCGAGCCGCGCATCCATGCAGGTCAGCACGGCAAAACGATTGGCAGGCGGCAGCGGCAGTTTGCCTTTGTCACCGAAGCTGGCGACGTAATCGGCATTGGCTTTTTCAACGCTTTGGACGACGGGGGTTTTACTCATAAGGCCGGCACGCTAATAGGTCCGAAGCATTTTGGCCAGCGCCATCGGGGCATTGACCCCGCCGCCGAATCGCTGTGCAATCCGCGCCGACCATGGACTGGGGACTCGCCATCGCCAACATTCTCAATCCCGCCGCGCTGTTCTTCGCGCTCGGCTTCGCCGCGGTGCTCTTCAAGACGGATCTCGAAATCCCCCACCCGCTGCCCAAACTTTTCTCGCTCTATCTCATCATCGCCATCGGTTACACCGGCGGCACGAAGCTGGCCGCCTCGGGCCTGAGCGGCACGGTTCTCCTCTACATCGCGGCCTCCATGTTCATGGCCCTGCTCGTGCCGGTCATCGTCTTTTTCGTCCTGCGAAAATTCCTTTCGGTCTATGACGCGGCGGCCATGGCCGCGACCTACGGGTCGATCAGCATCGTCACCTTCATCGTCGGCACCGAATTCCTGGCCCGCAACGAGCAGAGCTACGGCGGCTACATGGTGGCCATCATGTCACTCATGGAATCGCCGGCCATCATCGCGGGCATTTTTCTCGTGCGCATGTTCGCCCCGCGACGCGCCCTGGCCGCCCCGAAGACCACCGCGTCTTCGCTCCTGCGCGAGTCGTTCCTCAACGCCTCGGTCTTCCTCCTCCTCGGCAGCCTGCTCATCGGCTGGGTCACCGGTCCGGCCCACGGCAAATCCCTCGAGACCTTCATGTATGGTCTTTTCAAGGGCATGGTCATTTTCTTCCTCCTCGATACCGGCATGCACGCCGGACGCCTTGTCGGGCTCTTCAAAAAGACCGGCGCCCCGCTCGTCGTCTTCGGTCTGGTCGCCCCGCTGGTCAACGCCACCTTGGGCATCTTCGTGGCCAAAGCCATCGGCATGGCACCGGGCGACGCCCTGCTTTTCACCATCCTCTGTGCCAGCGCCAGCTACATCGTCGCCCCCGCCGCCATGCGCCACGCCGTGCCCGAATCGAATCCCGGCCTGGTCGAACTTCTCTCTCTCGGCATCACCTTCCCCTTCAACATCACCCTCGGCATCCCGCTCTACTGGTCGGGCATCCGCTGGCTGTGGGGCCTGGCATAAGCGGCCCGAAGGCCGGATTCCAGCCCACCGGCGCGAAGCGCCCGCCACGGTCACTCAAGCTGCGTCCAGACCCTTTGCGACAGTCCGGGGTTGCGCTGCATGACGCGGGACACGATCCATTCGTCATCGGCCAGACCGATATCAGCCAAGGAGTCCGGGATGAGATCGAATCCCTTGAGCAAGTAGTGCGCGGCCACGCCGAGTTCGGCAATGTCGCCCGGAACCGGATCGCGCAGGCCGGCCAATTCGCTTGAGGCGAACATGTCGACCATCAACTGGATGCCGCGCAAAAGCTCGATCCGCTTTTCCGCGCCGGCCTGCTCGGCCTTGCGTTCGAAGGCCTTCAAATGCCGGCCGAGCTGGCGAAGCTCTTCCGCGGTGATCTTGTTGCGCCGGCTCTCGATGTATTCGTCGAGCGAGACAGCCTGTTCCGGGGTTCGGGTTTTGGTTTTGGACATGCTCTCTTAGACCGCGTCGTGGTTCTTTTTGTATTCCGAAGATTCTAATGAGTGGTTAGCTTTTCCCTATCAATACACAGCTCAACTACCACCATCTGCGCTACTTTCTCGCCGTGGCCCGCGCCGGCAGCCTGAAGCTGGCCGCCCGCTCTCTCCACCTCTCCTCGCCGACCTTGAGCGCGCAGATCCGCGCCTTGGAGGAGTCACTGGGCGCGCCGCTTTTCCTCCGGGAGGGCCGCCGGCTCGTCCTCAACGACACCGGCCGCGTGGTCCGCCGCTACGCCGAACGCATTTTCGAACTCGGCGACGAAATGAGCGAAGTCGTCGCCCGCGGCGAGCCCGCCGGACCGGGCACCGTGCACTTGGGCATCGTGGACGGCGTGCCCAAGCCCCTCGCCTCCGAATTGGTGCTCCGCACTTGGGAGAAAACCCCCTCGCTCCGCCTCGTGGCCCGCGAGGGCTTGCCGGGCGAACTCTTCCCCGCCTTGGCTGCCCACCAAATCGATATCGTCATGAGCAACGAGGCGCCGTCCGCCCAACTCGGCACCGTTCTCTCCAGTCGCCGCGTGGCGCGCTTCAAAGTCCACTTCGCCGCTGCGGCGGGAATGACCGCTCCACGCAGCCGCCCGCATCGGTTCGACAAACTCCCCCTTCTCCTGCCCACCCGCGAATCGCCCCTGCGCCGCGAGCTCGACCGCTGGTTCAACGACCAAGGGATCCGCCCGGAGGTTCGCGCCGAATTCGACGACACGGCCGCCATGTATGAGTTGGCTGCGGCCGGACTGGGCGCTGTCCCCGTGCCCGCCCCCATGCTCGGCCACGTGCAGGAGCGCTACGGCCTCCGCGACCTCCGGGTGAATACCGGCATCGAAGAAGAATTGTTCATCGTCACCGCCGAACGACAGTTCACCCACGAAGGACCTCGCCTGCTCGCCGCTTTGGCCCGCGAGATCTTCGGCCGGGTCGGCAAAACCCGCGCGGCGCGGCCCTGAAGGCCGGTCACCGTCCGCGCCCGCCGCGGTGCGCGTGCACCCAGTCGAGCAGACCACCGACGCTGCAATGGTGCTCGAGGGGATGCCGCAACTTCGCGGAGCGGACAATGCGGTAACGGTTCCGCCGGCCGAGCTTCTCGATCTTCACCACGCCGGAGGCTTCCAAGTCGGCCAAAATACGCTGCACGGCGCGCTCGGTGATGCCCACCATGGACGCCAGATCGCGGACCCTCAGCTCCGGATCGGTGTCCAGCGCGACGAGCACATGGGAGTGGTTGGTCAGATAGGTAAAACCGTGCGGCGGGGCCGGGTCGGATTTTTTCGCATTTTTTTTCATGGCAAGGGTTGACAGCTATAGCGTCTTCCAATACACGACATATTTATCATGTTTTACATGACGTGATTTATACTACAACAAACCCGAAACCACTTCAACCGCGCAACCAACCATGGATGTCCTCAATTCCCTGCTCATGAGCCTGCTCACCCCGATGGTCCTCGCCTTCATTCTCGGCGTGGTGGCCAGTCTGGTGAAAAGCGACCTGAAAATTCCGCCGGAGATCTACACGGCGATGACCATCTACCTGCTCTTTGCCATCGGGCTGAAGGGCGGGGCCAACCTCGACGGGGTCACCTTCGGCGAATTCTGGCGGCCGCTCACCGCGGCCCTCTTCCTCAGTCTGGCCATCCCCGTCTGGTGCTACGTGCTCATGCGGAAATTCGGCCGGCTCGACGCGGTCAACTCCGCCGCCCTCGCCGCGCACTACGGCTCGGTCTCCGCCGTCACCTTCGGGGAGGCCCTTGCCTTCCTGCAATTCGCCGATGTGCCTTACGAACCCTACGTCGCCGCCTTGCTCGCGGTCATGGAGGTGCCGGCCATCATCCTGGCCATTTTCCTCGTCGGCAAATCGACCATCACAGCCGGCGGCGGGGACATGAAAAAAGTCCTGCACGAGCTGCTGACCAGCAAATCGATCATCCTCCTCATGGGCGGCATGGCCATCGGCCTCCTTGCCGGCAAGCAGGGCGCCGCGCAAGTGGCCCCGCTCTTCAGTGATCCGTTCCGCGGCGTTCTCACCCTCTTCCTGCTGGAGATCGGGCTGGTCACCGGGCGGCGGCTCGGGGACTTGCGGCACGCCGGATGGCGGCTGGTCGCGTTCGGCATCGTCATGCCCTTCCTGCACGGACTGCTCGGCGTGGTCCTCGGTTACTGGAGCGGCATGGGCGTGGGCGGAGCGACCGTGCTCGGCACGCTGGCCGCCAGCGCAAGCTACATTGCGGCGCCCGCGGCAGTGCGCGTGGCCCTGCCCGCGGCCAGTCCTGCCATTTACCTGACGTCTTCGCTGGCCGTGACCTTCCCCTTCAACGTCGTGGTCGGCATCCCGCTCTACTTTTCCTTCGCCCGCTGGCTCGTGCCCGCATGACACCCTCTTCGAAAAGAGGCCATGCCGAGACACCCATCTCTACTGAGAAAAGGGCGCAAGAACTGCCTTCGGTCGCTTTGTTTGCCTCTGGTAACTTCGGAAACCACTTCTGCGCCAACCTGTCACACCACCCGCCCAAACTGAGCCATTTGCGCCATTGCGTCACACTTCACACGCGCCCGTTGCTGCGGACGGAATTGTCCTAAGTTACTCACCACAAGGCACATGTCACACGTCCCACCCCTCATGGCACCGATTCTGCTTAACTGAATGGACCAACCCTAAAAGGAGACAAAGTTTTATGAGTAAAATTCTCGGTATC
>CAYQMP010000098.1:0-6500 GCA_964418615.1 uncultured Chthoniobacter sp.
GGGTTGTTATGCTGACCGGCGATCGCGAACCGGTGGCTCGTCGTGTGGCCGCCGACCTGGGAATCGAGGAGTTCCGCGCCGGAATAACTCCGGAGGGCAAAGCCGCCGCGGTGGGCGACATGAAAAAGCACGGTCGCGTTGTCTGCATGGCCGGAGACGGGGTCAACGACGCGCCGGCCTTGGCCGCGGCCGACACGAGCATCGCCATGGGGGCGGGGAGCGACGTGGCCAAGGAGACGGCCGATCTGGTTTTGGTCCATGCATCGCTCGAGGGTGTGGTCCGCGCCTTTGCCCTCGGGCGATCCATCATGCGCAATGTGCGGCAGAATCTTTTCCTCGCCTTCGCCTACAATGTGCTCGGCATTCCCATCGCCGCCGGTCTCCTTTATCCGCTGACCGGCTGGTTGCTCGATCCCATGATCGCCGGCGCCGCGATGAGCCTGAGCTCGGTGTCCGTCATCACCAACGCCCTGCGTCTCAACCGCGCCGGCTGACGCGGGCCGAAAAGTCAAAAAAACTTTGCGGGATTGTCTACCAGGTGGATCGCGCCGTCCCGGCGCGATATTCCCGCAAGCAATCGCGATGGGGACATCGCGATCCACCTGCCTGTGGTAGGGACGAGCGGCCCGCTCGTCCGCTCTTTTTCCAACGGACACGCGGGCCGCGTGTCCCTACCCGCAAAAGCTGACAGTCCAGCTCCCTCGGCCCGCTCGCCACAATCACTCCAGCGGATAAATCGCCACATCGACCGGTTCGGCGACGAGCATCGAGACGGGCGGTCCGTCCACCCGGCCCAAGCCATCTTCCTCGATTGGCGCGGACGACCACTCGCCGCACTCCGCCGCTTCGATGCGGTATGGTTCGTGGTGGACGCGTCCGGATCGGATCTTTCCGGCGCGATCCGCGGTGAAGAGGAGGTATCGCTCGACCAAAAACCATTCGAGCGAACCTTCCCGCGCCGGCTCGGCATGGACCGGACGCCGGTAGCGGAAGCGTGACACGGTGTCCGAGCCCCTGCGGCGGCTGGAGTAGACGATTTCCCCGCGGGGGGCTTCCGCGGTCATGCGCGCGTGATAATAGGGCAGATGAAAGAAGCGTCGGGCCACTTCGACGGCGACGGGTTGGTTGCAATCGAGCGAGAAGAACCAGACGCCCGGTCGCCCCGACTCATCGTGCACATAAGTCCGCACGTTCAGTTCGAGAAACCACGAAATCCACGGCAGAGGCGGTAAGCCGACCGGGCGGACCCGTTGCATGGCGAAAGGCACGACGCCGATCCACGCGCGTCCGTCGAACAAATCCACGTGCAGCCCGGCCGGCAGACGGGACTGGATCACATCCGCATCAACCGGCCAGTGGAGGAAAAGAAGATCACTCCACCGCTGCCGCATGACGGGTCTGCCCGATGGCGATTGCCGCATTCGAAACACGCTACAGGATGGTAGGTGTTTGGACGAATGCGAATTCCTGAGAGGTTCTCACAGCAGCACGGGAGCCGCGGGGAACTTGACATGGTTTGTATTACAATTAGCGTAGAAAACATGACATCAGCCTCGACGACCCTGCAGGTGCGACTACCCCGGGCATTGCGCGACGATGCTTCTTCCGCACTGGAGGAAATGGGCCTCGATCTGCCCACCGCTGTGCGGCTTTATCTGACCAAGGTGGCGAAAACGCGCCGCATCCCTTTCCCGCTCGAGGCCGAACCTCTCGCTGAGATTGTGGAGGTCGACCGTGCGACGCAAGCGCGGATGGATCGCATCGCGAAGAGCTGGAAGAAGACGAAGAACCGGCGGTGAAGGTTCTCATTTCCGCTCAGATCCGGCGGAAGGAATTCGGTCGCAGGATTCCCGCGGAGGACTTGCCGGTGATCGCCCGCTCCGCCCGCGCAGCGTTGGGCGTTCCCATCGCCGCGCGCGGTCTGCCGCCGCATAGCCGACTGATCAAGGCTTATGCCACATCGAAGGGTGGCCCCAAACGCATCGTCTATCTCCTGGCAGTGGAGGACGGCGACATGTTCCTTCTATTCTTTCGCGGCAAGAATGATGTCATCGGGAAAAACGCCAGCATGAGCAATCCCGCTTTCCGTGCGGCGTTGGATAAATATCTCGCGATGCTGGAAGCAGATGTCGCGGACGGGAAGATCGAGGAGCTTCTGACCGGGGACGACCAAGGTTGAAGGATTTCAGAGAGGCTCTGACGGGAGCACGGGAGCCACGGGAGACTCGAACACTGGCGAACTTGAATACCGAGCCGTAAGACAGGCCCCAGCCAAACACCGGTTTCGGGGGAGGGAGAAAAAGAGCTCAGTCCGTGCGGCGTTTGAGTTCGGCGGCTTTCTTTTTGCCGGGGAGGAGGTCGCGGAGTTGGGCGAGGGGGCCTTTTGGCGGCGAGGCTGCCGTGCCGACGGCGGCGCCTCCGGTCACGCGGTCGCCGCCGTTGTTGCGGGAGGCTTGCAGGGCGCCCTCGGCGCGGCGGAGGAGGTCGGACGGAGTTCTTTGCTCGTCGGGGACGGCCACGGCGACGCCGACCGAGACGCGGTGGGCATGGTCGGTGTCCTCGGCCTGCATGGCGGCGACAATTTGTTCGCCCACGTGACGCGCGCCAGCCGGCGGGGTATCGGGCAGGACGGCGACATACTCGTCATGGGCCCGGCGCAGGAAGACATCGTGGGTGCGCGCGCAGTGCACGCGCAGGGCTCGCTCGAGGATGCCGATGCCGACCGCGGTTTCCGGCTTGTCGAATCCGACCAAAAGCAAAGCCAGCGGGCTACTCTCGGCCGACCCGCGGGTCCAGGCCGCCTGCAGCGTTTTGTTGAGCTGTTCCCGGGCTTCAAGCGCGGAAAGGGTCGGGGGCTCGGTCGCCATCATGAACCAACATCCGGCGGGAAGGGGCCGTGCGCAAGCACGCGATGAGATTCGGTTGCGCAATGCTGTTTGCCGCCGCCTGATCCCAAGGCTAGATTGGCAAAACCATGGAGCCCGCGCCATTTGCATCCGACGAGGCGGCTCGTCAGCGTGCGCTGGAGGAACTGCAACTTCTCGACACTCCGGCCGAGCAGGAATTCGACGATATCACCCTGCTGGCGTCCTTCATCTGCGACGCCCCGATCGCCCTCATTTCGTTGGTCGACAAAAACCGTCAGTGGTTCAAAAGCCGCGTCGGGCTGGAGATCGCCGAGACGCCGCGTGACATTTCGCTCTGCTCCCACGCCATCCTCGGGGATGACGTGTTCGAGGTTCCGGACGCGGCCGCGGATGAACGTTTTGCCGACAACCCGGTGGTCACTTCGGACCCGCACCTGCGTTTTTATGCGGGGGTTCCGCTCAAGACGTCGGACAACCACAATGTCGGCACGCTCTGCGTCATCGACCGCAAGCCGCGCCATCTCAGCGAACCGCAGCGGGCCGCGCTCAGAGCTCTCGGGCGGCAGATCATGCGTCTGGTCGAGTTGCGCAAGTCGACGCGGATGCAGGCCGAGTTGCGGCGCAAGCTCGCTTCGGAGATTGCCTTGAGCCGGGCGATGATCGAGCACGCCGGGGTGGGGATCATCTCGACCGACCTCGACGCCACCATCCTGACCTTCAATCCGGCGGCGGAGAAAATGCTCGGCTACAGCGCGGAGGAAGTGATCGGCAAGGCCTCGCCGGTTTCCCTCCTGCACGACCCGGCGGAGGTGGCCAAGAGAGGCGCCGAACTCTCCGCGCGCTACGGCGAGGAAATCAGCGGCCTCGACATCTTTCTCCGGCCCTTGCAGGACGCGGCCGCCGATACGGTCGAGTGGACCTACACGCGCAAGGACGGGAAGAAGCTGCCGGTCAGTCTGACTCTTTCGCTCCTGCGCGACGAATCCGGCGAATCTTTCGGCTACCTCGGGGTGGTCCGCGACCTCACCGAGGTCAAAGCAAGGAGCCACCAACTCGAAGCCGCCGCCCGGCTGGGCGACATCGTCCGCCGCAGCCAGGAGGACTTCATCGCCCGCGGGCCGACCCACGAGATGTTCGACCGCCTGCTCTCCGAGATTCTCGACTACACACGCAGCGAATACGGATTCATTGGCGAGGTGCTCTACGACGAGCATGGGGCGCCTTTCCTCCAGACGCACGCCATCACCAACATCGCTTGGAACGAGGCGACGCGGAAGCTTTACGAGGACAGCAAGAAGACCGGCTTCGTCTTCCGCAATCTTCACACGCTGTTCGGTGCGGCCCTGACCACCGGCGAGCCGGTCATTGCCAACCATCCGGCGACCGACCCGCGCCGCGGTGGTCTGCCCCACGGGCATCCGGCCATGCACGCCTTTCTCGGCATTCCTTTTCGCTACGGCGAGAAGCTCGTCGGCATGGTCGGGGTGGCCAACCGGCCCGGAGGGTATGACGAAGATTACGTGCGCGAATTGACGCCTCTCACCACATCCTGCGCCGCGCTTATCCACGCCATGCGCCTCGATGCCGAGCGATCGGCCACCCGGCAATCGCTGACCCGCGAGCAGGACCGCTTCCGCCTGATTGTCGAAACCGCCGCCGAGGCTTTCGTCGAAATCACCGAGGATGGCCGGGTGACCGAATGGAACGAGCGCGCCGCCGAGGAATTCCACGTCCCCATCGCGGAGGCGGTGGGGCGTCCGATCGACGAATTGGTCACGCTGCGCGGCGAAGACGGCAATGTGTCGGGCCTGCGCGACCACGTGCCCCGCGAGTTGGAGCGTCCGGGGCAGGCCCGCGAGTTCACTTTCCTCCGTGCGGACGGCTCGCAGTTCCAAGGCGAATTGGTCATGTGGGCCATGCCGGAGGAAACCTCGCGGCGCTTCTGCGCTTTCATCCGCGACGTGACCCAGCGCCATGAGTTGGAGACGCAGCAGCGCCTGCGTTTCCAATCGGAAACCCTGCTCAAGGAAATCCACCACCGGGTGAAGAACAACATGCAGGTCATCTCCAGCCTGCTCAGCATCCAGTCGGGGCAGTTGAAAGACGAGGCGCAGCGCGATGTCTTCCTCGAGTGCCGCGAGCGCATCCGCGCCATGTCGCTCATCCACGACAAGCTCTATTCGGCCGGACGCTACGAGGGCATCGACTTCGGCGATTACCTGCGCGAAATGGTCGCGCTCATTACCTCTTCGAACCGTCCGGGCGATGCCGAGGTGCACATCGACCTGAAGGTCGAGCCGATCGAGGTGCCGGTGGAAAAGGCTGTTCCGCTTTCGCTCATCGCCAGCGAGCTTGTCCTCAACTCGCTCAAGCACGCCTTCCGCGGACGCCGCGAGGGTACGCTGACCGTTCGCTTAGCCCGCGAGAACGGCAGTTGCCGCCTCTTTGTCGGCGACGACGGTCCGGGCATGCAGCCGCCCGACCCGAACCACGCGGGCGTCGGGCTGCAACTCATCGAGGGCCTGACCAAACAAATCAAAGGCCGTCGCGAAGTTTCCACCGGCCCCGGCGTGGGCACCAACATCCTCTGGGAGCAATGAGCCAGTCCGCACAGCCCCGCATTCTCATCGTCGAAGACGAAGCGATCACCGCGATGGATCTCGCCGCCGAGTTGCGTCATCTCGGCTACGACGTCTGCGGCACGGAGGACTCGGCCGACGGTGCGGTCGCCGCCGTTGAAAGGGATAAACCCTGCTTGGTCCTGATGGACATCCGCCTCGGCGACAATGGCGACGGGGTCGAGGCCGCGCGGCGCATCTCCGCCCGCCATGACACGGCGGTGGTTTTTCTCACCGCGCATTCGGACGAAGAGACCTTGGCCCGGGCGCTGGCCGTGTCGCCCTACGGCTACATCGTCAAACCGTTCCGGGCCCGCGAATTGAAGGTTGCCGTCGAGCTGGCCTTGAGCAAACACGCGGCCGAGCGTGCGGCCACGGAAAAAATGTCCGAGCTGGTGCTCACCGATCCCCTGACCGGCTTGGCCAACCGGCGCCATTTCGACCAGACGCTGGCGTCCGAATGGGACCGCGCCGTGCGTGGCAAGCATCCGCTCGCCGTGATCATGGTCGACATCGACCACTTCAAGGCCTTCAACGACTCGCGCGGCCATGCCGCGGGGGACGAATGTCTCAAAGCCGTGGCCAAGGCCCTGCGCGGCCACTGCACGCGGCCGGGCGATCTGGTTTGTCGCTGGGGCGGGGAAGAGTTTGCCGTTATTTTGCCCGGCACGGATGCGGCCGGAGCGGGACACGTGGCCCGCGCCCTTGTCGCAGTCGTGCGGGCGCTCGGCCTCGAGCACGGCAAATCCGAGGCCTCGCCGTGCGTAACGATATCGGCGGGAGCAGCGTCCACGATGCCTGCCGATAACGGTTCGTCTGCCGCCTTGGTCGAAAAAGCCGACGCGGCGCTCTATGCGGCGAAGCGGGCGGGGCGCAATCAGGCGTGTTTGGCGGAAGCGTAGCGCGGTAGGGACGAGCGGCCCGCTCGTCCGCTTTGTCGCCAACCGTCGTCTGGCAAGGTGGATCGCGCCGTCCCGGCGCGATGGGTCGGTTGAAAAATCGCGATGGGGACATC
>CAYQMP010000099.1:0-6470 GCA_964418615.1 uncultured Chthoniobacter sp.
CCCGTGGTGATATCGACCTCGATGAAGCGGCTGAAGACCACGCCGACCCCGCGCATTTGGCCGGCCACGTAGGTGAAACTGACGAAGAGCGCGCAGATCACCGCAACCAAACGGGCCACGTTCGAGTCATAACGGTCCCCGACGAAATCCGGCACGGTGAAATGCCCGAACTTGCGCAGGTAAGGCGCAAGGAGCAGCGCGAGGAGGACGTAGCCGCCGGTCCATCCCATCAAATAAACCCCGCCGGCGTAACCCATGGTGGAAATAAGCCCGGCCATGGAAATGAACGACGCCGCGCTCATCCAGTCCGCCGCCGTGGCCATGCCGTTGGCCGCCGCCGGCACACCGCGACCGGCCACGTAGAAACCCTTGGTGTCCCGAACCCGAGCCCACCAGGCGATGGTCAGATAAAGCGCGAAGCTCCCACCGACGAACAGCACGGTCCACAGCCCGATGCTCATCGCCCCTCCTCCTTGCGGATGCGGACCAGCTCGTCGTGATGTTTCCGGTCGAGCCGGTTCATCAGCACGCAGTAGACGAGAATGACGAGCACGAAGACCACGATGCTCCCCTGCTGCGCGAACCAGAACCCAAGCGGAAACGCCGTCCCGGGCAACGTGAATCGATTCAGCCAGTCGGCCCAGAGCACCCCGCAGCCCAATCCGGCGACGAACCAGATGGAAAGCAGCACGGACAAAATCCGCAAATTGGAGCGCCAATAGCGACGGAGGGATTCCTTTTCCGCCGGCGACCGTTCGGGACGCGGTCCGTCATTGAGGGGAACATGCTCGGCCATGGGGGATCCGCTTGGTTAAGGCACGCGGCAAAAAGGAGCAAGCACGGTATCGCGAACAAAAAAAGGCGGGTGGCCGTAAGCCGGATTCTGTCGTTCGCCGAGGCGACCGGGCGGCCATTTCTCTCGCTGCGCTTGCGCGCAACGCCCCGCTTGCGCGGGGTGCGACTAATACCCGGAATGTGTCCCGCTTGCGCGGAACGGCCGGGGCGGGCCGTCATTCCTGTTCTGTCTTGCACCGCACGGGGTTTGTCCTGCCATGACGATCACTCGTCACGCGGTGGGCTCTTACCCCGCCATTTCAACCTTACCCGCCGAAGCGGGCGGTATATTTTCTGCGACACTATCCGTGGCGGCGGACTTGCGTCCGTCGGCCCCGCGCTTGCGCGCGGCGTGCTGCCCCGAGGTGTCCGGACTTTCCTCTGCGCGGGTAAACCGCACAGCGGCCGCCGGCCACCCGCCAGCTTGGAGATTAGGCGCGGGGCGGCTCTTCCGCAACTGTCCGCGCGGTCCAGCCCGATGGATGCAGGTCGTCGAAGTAGCGATCGAAGAGACGCAGTGCCTCCTCCGGGGAAAAACGACCGCTGCGGACATTGGGCCAACTGTGGACCTCGTGCCGATGGATCGCGGCGGGCGCTTTCCGATGCCCCACTTCCATGGGGATCTTCGACCAGCCCAGAGCCAGCATGACCGTCACGCGGTGCTTTCCGCTGCCGACTGTGACTCGGAAGTCATCTCGACTCAGATAACACGTGCCCGTGGGATAGGCAGCGTCAGACTTGTCCGGTCGAAATCCATCCCGGGCAAGGGAATCATACAAGCGCGCCAGGCGGCGGAAGGTTACTTCTCCAAACGCGTCGGTCACCGGACCGCCGGCGATATGCCCGCGGATTTCCTCGGGTTGGACCCCCAGTTCGCGGGCAATCTCGCGGAATTCGGCGCGATGCAGCCGGCCGGCAGGGGTGTTTTCCGGTCGGTGGCGGATCTGTTTCCACGGCAGGTCGGGTTTGGCTTGTTGCCCGTCGGTCGGGCCCAAAAACGGTTGCCACTGCCGGTAAAAGTCCTCCAGAGCTGAGCCTTTGTATTCATTGCAGCGACCCGCGGCGTAGTTGCGCAAGGTGACGACGAAAGGATTGTCGGAGTCCGATCCGACAAACCCGATCGCGCGGATCTTTGCCGCGGGAACATCGAAGAGGAACGGTTGCCCGTCCGCTCGCCGCCATGCTTCCCGGAGATCACCGACCTTGCCCCGCAAATCGATCGGAGTCGCGGGCGGGCGCAGTTTGCGCAAAATGGAAGACATCAACGCCGTCATGACACCTGCCGCTCACAGATTGCCGTCGAAAACGGCCACCGCGGTTTCCGCTGCCCGCTGCCATAGCGGCCGCTTGGCCCACGATCGCGGATCAACCTCGCGCGCCCCGTGCAGATCGCGCTCGAACATTTCGCGCATGGCGGCACCGGTCGCGGCATCGGCAAGGAGCAAGTTGAGTTCGTAGTTCCGCGTCATGGAAAGCGGGTCGAGGTTGCTCGACCCGACGAGGGAAATTTCCCCGTCCGCCACCGCGGTCTTGGCGTGAACCATCATGCCGCGCCATTCGTAGATGCGCACGCCCGCGTTCATGAGACGCGCGTAGCGCCGGCGGGCCGACGCGGCCGCGAAAGGATGATTGTTGTTCCCGGGCAGAAGGAAGCGCACCGCCACCCCGCGTCGCGCGGCGGCCTCGAAGGCCGCCACCACCGGTTCGGGAGTGACCAAATACGCATCGGTGATCTCGAGGGTGTGCTGCGCGTGCGAGGCCATCCAGATGTAGACCGAGGCAACGTGGTGCGCGCCGGGTTGGTCCGCGGCAACGATGGCGCACGGGATTGTCGGGGGCAATGCGGCCGGCACATCCGGCACGGGAACATTCTCCATGGCGGCACGGCGCCACATGGCTTCGAAGGCGATGGTGACATCACCGACCACAGGACCGCGCACCAACAGGGCGGTGTCGCGCCAGTTGTGACCTCCATCGGAATGGCCCGCCCAGTTGTCGCTGATGCAAAGACCTCCGACCACGGCGGTCGTTCCATCGACGACCAAGGATTTGCGATGGTCGCGATGGCGAAGGCGCGACCACGTCCCCGGGTTGATCGGCGAGACCGGACGGAACGGTCTTGCCGCCACACCCTCGGCATGCAGCGCGGAGGCGATCGAGCCGCCCTTGACCATCATGGTGCCCACGGGATCATAGAGCACGCGCACCTCGACCCCGCGGCGCGCCGCTTCGCCCAGCACCTTGGCAAATCGCCGCCCGGTCGCATCCCCGGCAAAGATGAAGTTCTCGAACCAGACCGAGCGTTGCGCGCCGCGGATCAGGTCGAGCATGACCGGAAAAGCTTCCTGGCCATCCCGCAAGATCCGCACCTCCTCCACCGCACGGGCCGGCGCGTCCGCGCGCCGCGAAAGCTCCGCGATCAGGGACGGCTGGAGCAGACCCGGCTGGCTCTCGGCTGATGTCATGGGCTCGGACAAAATACGGCGGGCGCGCCGTTTTGCCAGCCGCGAGACGCATGTTTCCCGGTTTGCCAAAAAACCGGCAGCGGCTACTCTTTTCCCTTCCATGCCGCGCCTCGCCCGATTTCTCGTCCTCTTTGCCGCTGCGGCCGTTGCAGTTCAGGCCGCACCGGAACCCTCGGCCAGCCTTGTGCGGATCTCCACCACGTCGCAACAACCGGACTACACCGTGCCATGGAACCCCGGCAGCGTGGTGGGCGGTGTCGGCGCAGGCTTTGTTATCGACGGCAAGCGCATCATGACCAACGCGCACGTGGTCAGCAACGCGACCTTCATCACGGTGGTCAAAGAGGGCGACCCGAATCCCTGGGAGGCCCGCGTTCTCCACGTGGCCCACGATTGCGACCTCGCCCTGCTCGAGGTCTACGACGAGACCTTTTTCGAGGGAACCAAGCCGCTGGAGTTCGGCGGGATTCCGGCCCTCGAATCGACCGTCATTGCCTATGGCTACCCTATCGGCGGCGACCGACTTTCCGTGACCCGCGGCATTGTCTCGCGCATCGACTTCCAGCCCTACAGCCATTCCGAGGTCGACAGTCACCTCACCATCCAGATCGACGCCGCGATCAACCCCGGCAACAGCGGCGGCCCTGTCATGCAGGACGGCAAAGTCGTCGGTGTCGCCTTCCAAGGCTACAGCGGCGCGGTGGCCCAAAACGTCGGCTACATGATCCCGACTCCGGTGATCCGCCGCTTCCTCAAGGATGTGGAGGACGGGTCTTACGACCGCTACATGGATCTCGCTGCGACCTACTTCCCGCTGGTCAATCCCGCCCAACGCGAAGCGCTCGGGCTCGAGGATGCTGACACCGGCGTGCTCGTGGGGAGCATTTTCGACGGCGGGTCGTCGGCCGGCAAATTGGAGGCGGGTGATGTCATTCTTTCCGTGGACGGACGCAAGGTGTTCGCCGACGGCAAAATCGAGCTCGACGGCGAGCGCGTCGAAATGGCCGAGATTTTCGAACGCAAATTCAAGGGCGACCAAGTCAAGCTGGAGGTTCTCCGCGGCGGCGAGAAGCAGGAGGTCACCCTCGAACTCGACCGCCCCTGGCCCTTCGAGATGCAGGCCCGCGCCTACGACCGCCGCCCGCGCTTTGTCCTCGTCGGCGGACTCCTCTTCCAACCGCTCGACCGCGACTTTCTCGACGCCCAGCGCAACGACCCGCAGCGCAAAGTGGACACGCGGCTGCGCTATTTTTTCGACTATTATGTCACCGACCACCTTTACCGCGAACACCCCGAAGTCATCGTCCTGAGCGACGTGCTCAAAGACCCGGTCAACACCTACGTCGAACCGTTCAAGGGATCGATCGTGGACAAGATCAACGGGAAAAACATCCGCTCCCTGCAGGACGTGGCCAGTGCTTTTGCCGAACCCGGCGAGTTCCACGTCATCGAACTTCTCGGCGAAGGTCGGCCCGTGGTGCTCGACCGCTCCACATTGGCCGAGGCCGGCGAGCGCATCAAACAGCGCTATCGCGTGATCACCGACCAGAATCTCTGACCATGCGCGCCCTTCTCTTCGCTCTCTCGCTTGCCGTCCTCGGCTCCTCGGCTCCGGCCATGGAGACTCTGCGGCAATACCTTCCCGCCGCGGAACCCTCCCCCGCTCCGGAGGAAACCAATCCATCCCCGGCGCCCACGGCTACGCCCCAAGCCGAGCCGACCCCGGCCAAGGTGCCGGCAGCCAGCGCCCAACTTCCGGTAGTGCGCGTCAATGTCGCATCCCAGTCTTTCAACTTCGCCCAGCCGTGGCGCAAAAACACACCCACCCTCCGCCAAGGCCTCGGCGTGGTGCTCATGGACGGACGCATTCTCGTCACCGCCCAACTCGTCACCGACCACACCTATGTGGAGTTGGAAAAGCCGGAGACCGCCCTGAAAGCCGCGGCCGAAGTGGAAGTCGTCGACTATGATGCCAACCTCGCCCTGCTCCGCGCGCCCGGCGCCGACTTCCTGCAGAGCATCCCCGGTGCCCGTCTTGACGAGTCGGCTTCGGTCGGCGAAAGGGTCGAAGTCATCCAGATCGAACCCACCGGCGCCCCCCTGCGCACCCCGGCCACCATCACCACGATCGAAGTCGGCCCCTACCCCGTCGATGAAAACGCTTTTCTCGTCTACAAATTGAGCTTCCCGCTGCAACAGCGCGAGAACAGCTTCACCGTCCCGGCTTTCAAGGACGGACGATTGGTCGGACTCGTCATGCGCTACGACCCGCGCACCCAGACCGGCGATCTGGTGCCGTCACCCGTCATCAACCAGTTCCTGCAGGCCGCCGGCACCGAACCTTACGCCGGATTTCCCCGCGCCGGCCTGACCTTCGCCGATACGCGCGACCCGCAACTGCGCGCCTATGCCGGACTGCCCAACGGCAAGGGCGGCGCCTACATCACCAAAGTCCTCCCCGACTCGCCGGCCGAAGCAGCGGGGATCAAAGTGGGCGATGTCCTGCTCCAAGTCGACGGACGCCCCATCGACCAGGACGGCAACTATGAGGACGAACGTTTCGGCAAGATCTCCCTCGCCCACTACGTCTCGACCGCCCTGCAGCCGGGCAAAGCGGTTTCCATCGTCGTCTGGCGCGACGGGGCCGAAGTGCCTTTGCAAGGCACCCTCGCCCCGCGCGACCGGTCCCGCATGATCAGCCAGCCTTACCTTTTCGACACCGCGCCGGATTATGTCATCGTCGGCGGTCTTGTCTTCTCCGAGCTTTCCCGCCAATTCCTCCGCGAATGGGGCCCCCGTTGGCCGAATGATGCGCCGCTCAAACTCCTCTACCTCGACCGTTACCAAAGCGAACTGCCGGCCGACCGCGGCCGCATCGTCCTGATCAGCTCCGTTCTTCCCGTCCCGGGCACCCTCGGCTACGAGAATTTGAGCTACGAGATCGTCGAGGAAATCAACGGCCAACCGATCCGCAGCCTGCAAGATGTCGCCGATGCCGTGGATAATCCCGCAGACAAGTTCCACCGCATCAAACTCGCCGAGGATCCGGGTCTGGTCATCCTCGACGTCGAAGGCAGCAAGCAGGCCGAGGAACGCATCAAAGCCGAATACGGCATCCCGGCCATGCGTCACCTCGAGAACCAATAGCCCGCCACTCAACACCGTGTCCTC
>CAYQMP010000100.1:0-6440 GCA_964418615.1 uncultured Chthoniobacter sp.
AACATCCCCGGCCTTTTTGTCATTGGCGAAGCCAACTTCTCCGACCATGGAGCCAACCGCCTCGGAGCCAGCGCGCTGATGCAGGGATTGGCCGACGGATACTTCGTCTTGCCTTACACCATCGGCAATTATCTCGCGCCGGTCCGCGGGACGCGTCCGGACGTGAACCGTCCGGAATTCAAACAGGCCGAGGAAGAGGTGCGTGACCGCATCAATCGGCTGCTGGCAGTCAAAGGTGACCGCACGGTGGACAGCTTCCACAAGGAAATCGGCAAGCTTCTTTGGGACGAATGCGGCATGGCGCGGAGCAAGGAAGGATTGGAGAAAGCGATCAAGCGCTTCGACGAGATCCGCGAGGAATTCTGGAGCAATGTTCGCGTGCTCGGGGACAACGAGGAGCTGAATCAGTCGCTCGAGAAAGCAGGGCGAGTGGCCGACTTCATCGATTTCGGGCAACTGATGTGTGAGGACGCGCTGGACCGCAATGAATCCTGCGGCGGTCACTTCCGCGTAGAGTATCAGACGCCCGAAGGCGAGGCGTTGCGCAATGATGACGATTATTTCTATGTGTCGGCTTGGAAATACACGGGCGAAGGCAACAAGCCCGAGCTGATCAAAGAGCCGCTGCATTACGAAACGGTCAAACTGGCCACCCGAAGCTACAAGTAACCATGAACTTCAACCTCAAGATCTGGCGGCAGGATGAAGGAAGCAGTCAGGGCAGATTCCAGGAAGTCGAGGCGAAGGAAATTCCCTCCGAGGCCTCCTTTCTCGAAATGCTCGATATCGTCAATGACCGGTTGACCGAGAAAGGCGAGGAACCGGTGGCTTTCGACCACGATTGCCGCGAGGGGATCTGCGGCATGTGCAGCCTGACCATCAACGGCATTCCGCAGGGCCCGGGCCGCGGCACGGCTTGCCAGCTTTACATGCGGAAATTCAACGACGGTGACACGATCTACATCGAGCCGTTCCGCGTTGGAGCGTTTCCGGTGGTTAAGGATCTGGTCGTCAATCGTTCTGCTTACGACCGCGTCATTTCCGCCGGCGGCTTCATCAGCGAACGCTGCGGCAACGCGCAGGACGCCAATGACACGCCGATTCCAAAGACTGTCGCGGACTACGCGATGGACGCCGCGGCCTGCATCGGCTGCGGAGCCTGTGCCGCCGCCTGTCCGAATGGCTCGGCCATGCTCTTCGTCGCGGCCAAGGTCGGTCACCTTGGTCTGCTTCCGCAGGGTAAACCGGAGGCCAATCGCCGCGTGCGCAACATGGTTACGCAAATGGACAAGGAAGGTTTCGGCAACTGCTCGAACTACTACGAGTGCGAGGCCGTCTGCCCGGCCGGGGTTCCCGCGGCTTTCATTGCCAAAATGAACCGCGACTACGCGCTGGCCAGCGTGCGCAATGCGGTCGAGGCGACGGCGTAGTTTTCAAACCGCAGAGGACGCCGCTGTGTAAGGTGGATCGCGCCGTCATGGCGCGATTTGCTTTTGGATATCGCGATGGGGACATCGCGATCCATCTCAGTATTTGAGGACTTTGGCCAGGAAGCGTTGCGCGGCTTCAGTTTTCGGGGCGGAGAAGAATTCCTCTGCAGTGGCGTGTTCGACGATTTTGCCTTCGGCGAGGAAGGCGACTTGGTCGGCTACGGTTCTGGCGAAATTCATGGCGTGGGTGACGAGGATGAAGGTGCGGCCTTCGGCTTTTAGGTCGGCGATGACTTCCAAGACCTCGGCGGTCATTTCCGGGTCGAGGGCGGAGGTGGGTTCGTCGAAGAGGAGGAGCTTAGGGCGGATGGCCACGGCCCGGGCGATCGCCACGCGCTGGCGTTGTCCGCCGGAGAGTTCGGCTGGGCGTTTGTGGGCGTGATCGGCGAGGTGGAGGCGCGCCAGGAGTTCGATAGAGCGCGCGCGGGCTTCGTCCGTGCCAAGGCCGTGCACTGCGGTGAGAGGAAGCATGATGTTGGCCAGTGCGTCGAGGTGAGGGAAAAGGTTCCACGATTGGAAGACGGTGCCGATGTTGCTGCGGTAGATCCGCAGAAGTTTTTCGTCGATGGGGACGCGTTGTCCCTCGACCACGAGGAAACCGGCCTCCGGCGACTCGAGGCCGCCGATGAGGCGCAGAAGCGTGGATTTGCCGCCGCCGGAGGGTCCGAGCAGGGCGAGGACGTGGGGAAAATCGAAGTCCGCCGTAATCCCGTCGAGCACGGTGTGATCGCCGTAGCGTTTGGTCAGGTGGTCGAACTCAAGTTTCATAGCGGAATTTGTGTTCGAGGCGGCGAGCCATGATTGAGACCGGCAGAGTGAGGGCTAGGTAGCCGATGGCCAGCGGGAGATAGCTTTCGAGGGTGCTGTAAGTGGCGGAGTTGACCTGCTGGGCGGCCAGGGTGAATTCGCCGATGCCGAGAATGGAGAGAAGGGAGCTGTCCTTGATAATCGAGGCAGCCTGTCCGGCGAGCGGCGGAAGCACGTGGCGGATGGCCTGGGGGAAGATCACGTAGCGATAAGTCTGCCAGCGGGTCAGGCCGATAGCGCGGGCGGATTCGAGTTGGGATTTGCCGACGCTGTCGATGCCGGAGCGGATCATTTCCGCGATGTAGGCGCCGCTGAAAATGGACAAGATGATGATGCCTGCGGTGTAGCGGTTCTGCAGGCCGACGGCATCGGCGACGACATAAAAGAGGATGAGGAGTTGGACGAGGAGCGGGGTGCCGCGGATGAGTTCGATGTAGCCGGCGGACAGCCAGCGGACCGCGGGATACGGTGCACGGCGTCCGAGGGCGGCGAGGAGTCCGAGGAGAACACTAAGGGCAAGGGCGGCGGCGGAAATCCAGATGGTGTTGAGCCAGCCGCGCCAGAAAACTTCGCGGTAGGCCCAGACGCCGGACCAGTTCCAGCTGAGCGCTTGGAGGAAGGCGAAGCAGACGGCGGCGAGCAGGGCGGCCGCAAGGAGGATCGAGATGACCGCGTTGATGGTGTGGTGGCGGGTCATGGGGAAACGGCCGGCGCCGGGGACGGCGCCGCTACAAGGAGGATTTGGCTTTGCGCCAGAGAGTGTCGAGAGCTTCGGGGCTTAGGTCTTCGAGTTTTTGCCCGGCGCTGGCGGCGGATTCTTCCATGTGTTGGAAGCGGGCGATGAAACGTTGGTTGGCGTGCTCGAGGGCGAGTTCCGGTTCGACGCCGAGTTTGCGGGCCATGTTGACCGCGGTGAAGAGGAGGTCGCCGAGTTCGTGTTCGAGCTTTTTGGGGTCGCCGGATTCCCGTTCGACGGACAACTCGGCAAGTTCCTCGCGGAATTTGTCGATGACGCCATCAGCGTCCGGCCAATCGAAGCCGACGCGGGCGGCCTTCTTTTGGATGTTGGCGGCACGGATCAGCGCGGGGAGAGCGCGCGGGATGCCGTCCATGATGGAGGCGCTTTCACCCTTTTCCTCGCGTTTGATTTGCTCCCACTGGCGGAGGACGGCCTGGGTGTCGGAGGCATCGACATCGCCGAAGACGTGGGGGTGGCGGCGGATGAGTTTCTCGCAAGTGTGCTGCGCGGCATCCTCCAAGGTGAAGGCGCCGCGTTCGGCGGCGAGGTCGGTATGGAAAACGACTTGCAGCAGCAGGTCTCCGAGTTCTTCGCGCAGGTTGGCGTCATCGGCCTTGGTGATGGCGTCAATCGTCTCGCAAGCTTCCTCGAGGAGGCCGGCGCGCAGGGATTCGTGGGTCTGCTCGCGGTCCCACGGGCAACCTTCCGGCGAGCGGAGGAGGCTGACAATGGCGCGGAGGCGGGCGACGGGTTCAGTGGGGAGTTTTTCGAGATTATCGGACATCGGATCGTGACGGGCGGGACGCCCGTGCCCCCTGATCAGCAGATTAGATTCGCCATTGCTCCTTGTGGCTGCCGCGCAGGTCGGTGACTTCGCCGGAGCTGTTGACGGAGACATACCAAGTGAGGGCGGTGGTGGCGATGATCGTGATGACCAGGACGGCGCCGACCAGCCAGCCGGGCAACTCGCCCACGGCCAGCGCTTGGTAGAACGCCGACCAAGAATGGATGGCCGGGCTGGCATGCATGAAAATCTTGGTCATCCACGCCACGATGATGATGGCGATGATGAAAACGTAATTGCGTTTGAGACGGCGGCCTACAGCCTCGAGTTTGCTGATCTTGAAGGAGGGCAGGATGAGGTCCTCGCAGACCAGTTTCTGCCAGTCGCCGCCGAGCAGGGCCGGGTTGCGGGAAACGGTGGCGACGAGGAAGTGCGATTCGATCATGCGGACACGGCCGCGGAAGGCGTCATAGAATCGATAGCGGCGCGCCTCGATCCAGAGCATCATCCAGACAATGACCAGGTTGAAAAAGAAGATGATGTGGGGAATGTCGCGGAACGAGAATGCCACCGTGATGATCGTCGTGGTGCTGGTGATGGCCCAGGTGGTCGTGATGTCGAGCCGTTGACGCCAGACCATGATGCGTCCGAGTTCGCCGCGGTAGAAATGCGACATGGCATTGACGTAGCACGGGTCGTGCAACTCGTTGCCGTCGGTGCGGGTGATGGCGCGGTCGCCGTCCATCGGGTCAGCGCCGTTCCTTCTCCAGCAGGGCGGTGCGGGCGCGCTCGAGTTGCTCGCGCTCGCGGCGGGTCAGGCTGGCCATGCCGTCGCGGGAGATTTTCTCGAGAAGGGGATCGATGATGCGGTGGGGGTCGACAGGTTCGTCTTCGGGATTTTTGACCACGCGGAGGCGCGGCCTTTTGGTCCGGTGGGACACGGGACGCAGGCGGGACATGAAATCGAGGTTGAGCGCGGCGCCGTGGCGGATGGCGTAGTAAGCGAGGAACGCGGTGGCGAGCAGGACGAGCATTTCCGGCCACTGGCGTCCGGCGAGGAGTTGCAGGACAGAGATGCCGAGAAAGACCCAAGCGAACACTTTGGCCGGGATCTGGAAAATGAGTTGGGCGTTGGGATAAAGCGCGGCGAAGGAAAGAAAGACGGCAAAGTTGGCCCAGCTGTGCGAGAGCAGGTAAGGCTGGCTGGTAACGAGCGATGCCACGAGGAGAAGCGATGGCCCGAGAAGCAGGAAGCCGAGGTAAAGGCGGACGAAGCCCTTGCGGCCAAGATGCTGCTCCACGTCGCGCCCGAAGATGTAGAGCATGACCAGCGCGATAATGAACCACGGGTCGGGGGGATTGACGAAAGCGTAGGTCAGGCAGCGCCAGATTTCGCCGTCACGCAGAACGGAGACCGTGTCGAAGCGGAGTTTGTCGAGAACAGCTTCGGCGCCCGAGGCCAGCGCCACGGCGACGCCGATCATGCACGCGACATAGAGAGCCACGATGATCGTCGTGGCATAAACGGGCACGCGGCCGAACCAAGTGATCGGATCGTAATTCTCGGGGCTGCGGTGCGTGATCACGGAGATGGCAAGCTAGCGCGGTTCGGGGGCGGGGACAAGTGGAGAGCAGGGGGTTTACCGCGGGGGTTGCAACCGCTTGATCGGTTTGAAGTAGGCGGTCATTTGGCCTTGGGGAAGGCGTGCGGCGGTCCCATCGGCTGCGAAAATGCGGTCCCAGCAGCGCTCGAAGCAATGCGGCGCGAGTGGAAATTCAACGGCGAGATCCCGCGCACGGCGGAAAAAGTCCGGCGTGCGCCGGTGACAGGCCTCCCGGGTCACGGCGAACTGGGCACCGACGAAAAAGCGGTAAAGCTCGGGGCCGGGCTGGCCGAATAATTGTTGATGAAAGTCATCGAGCCGCAACTCGATGCGTTCGGGGTTCTTGCTCCACGGGACGAAGAGACGACGTCCACAGGAATCGTCGGTGTCGGCGAGAAATCCCAACCAATGGAAGTCGGCGACAACATCGCGTTCCTCGGCCACGGCGCGCAGGCGCTCGTGCAAATCGGGTGCATGGTCGAAGGGATGGCCTTGGACAAAGACGGTGACGTCAGCGAGCGTCTCGTAGCGCTCGGTGAGATGGTGGAGGTAGGTGTGTGCCTCGCGTCCGGTGTTCGGGAGTGGGTGGGCGTTGGGGAGTTCGGTGCCTTTGTTGTAAACAGTGACGGCGAATTCCTTCGGCACGCGGCGCAGCCATGCGAGGTCCTCCGTATGCCGGGCGACGACGAGTTCGAGCGGACGGCATGACATGGTCAATGGCAAGCCTCCTGCTTGGAGGTAGGGACACGCGGCTCGCGTGTCCGCGACGAATCGGGCGGACGAGCGGGCCGCTCGTCCCTACCTTGGGTCGACTTGTACAACTCGGCAGCGATTTGGATCGTGTTGGCGTGCAAGCGGGCGGTCATACCCGGCTCGCGGTGGTAGCCGCCGCCGTAGAGCACGGCGACCGGAAGATTTCGCCGGTGGCACCACCCGATGACCATGCGGTCGCGTTCGATCATTTGCTCGGTGCTGAGTCGCATCTGGCCGAAACGGTCTTGTTCGTGCACGTCGGC
>CAYQMP010000101.1:0-6434 GCA_964418615.1 uncultured Chthoniobacter sp.
GCTTGAGGCGTGCGGTGTGGTGGGCAGCGTCGGCGAACAGGTTGTTCGTCTTGCCACGATGGGTCGCGCGGCTGGAGTGAGGGGTTTTGTTGCCAGTGCGCTCGAGTTGCCGATGCTTCGCGCCGAACTCGGTCCGGATCCGCTGCTCGTCATTCCGGGAGTGCGTCCGGTGGGATCCGATGCCGGCGACCAAAAGCGGACCGCGACGCCTGCGGATGTGGTCCGGGCTGGGGCGACGCACCTTGTCATTGGGCGTCCGATTTCACGGGCCGAGAATCCGGCGGAGGCATTTGACCGGATTGCGCGGGAGATTAATTCTGCTTGAGGAAAATCCAACGCGATCAGACAACTGCTCCATGGAAAAGTCGTTAAAGCAGACAAGCGATGCGTTTCAGTGTGCCTCGGCGAAAAATTTGCATGAAGCGCCACGGATCCTTGGTCTCCTGGCAGGTAAAGCAAAAGAAGCGCCCGATTGTTGGGATCCATGCGAAGACATCGAGCAGATGTTTTACGGACCCAAGTCTTCTTAATTAGGAGGAGTTCAAGAGCGCGGACGGCTGGGGCCAGCCGTCCCTACCACTCCCAGTCAAAAGGACTGATCGAAGGGACGTTGGTATTACAGTCGTTTAGAAAGTGCTGTGGCAGCATGTCTTTTCGGCGCCGGGGACGGGGCCGCTACATGCCAGAGCCAGCCCGGCGCTAGTCGCGGAAATTCGTGTAGTTCAGCGCAACACCGAAATCTTTCGCGCGGAGGGCGGCGATCGCCTCCTGCAGGTCGTCGCGTTTTTTGCCGGTCACGCGGATTTGTTTGTCCTGCAGCGTCGATTGGATTTTGAGGCCCGAGGCTTTGAGGAACTTGGAAATCTCCTTGGCTTTGTCGCCCTCGAGGCCCTGTTTGAAAACGAAGAGTTGGCGTGCGTGGCCCAGCGGAGAAATTTCGGGTTCCTTTTGGTCGACGTTGCGCAGGTCGACATTTCGTTTGGCCAGTTTCCCGACGACGATTTCGCGCAACCCTTTGAGACGCGAGGCATCCTCGGCAGTGAGGCGCAGGTTGCCGTCCTTCTCGATTTCCAGTTTGGCCTCGGAGCCTTTGAAATCGAATCGGTTGGCCAGCTCACGCCGGGCTTGGTCCACGGCATTGAGGATTTCTTGTTTGTCGATTTCGGAGACGATGTCGAAGCTAGGCATGGCAAGGTTGTCTGAGTTGTGGGGGCGCACGGATTCGAACCGTGAACCAAGCGATTATGAGCCGCCTGCTCTAACCGTTGAGCTACACCCCCGGTTCGAGAGGAAGGATGGAGCCAGAGGGCTGAAACTTGAAGGATAAATGCGAGAAGTCCGGCGGGGTTTACACATCGGCCTCGTTTGGTATCGTGTTTTTATGCCCACGAACTCCGGCCATGACCGTCGGTCTGCCGCCAAGCCCGTAGCCGGCTGATGTGCGGGATTTGCGGTGAGATCGCGCGGGGCGGCGGAGCGCCCTCGGAGGAAGCGGTGCGCCGCATGATGGAGGTAATGCGTCCGCGGGGCCCGGATGCGGACGGAACACACGGCACGGCGGGGGTCATGCTGGGCCATCGCCGGTTGAAGATCATCGATCTTTCCGACGCCTCGTCGCAGCCCATGGTCGACGAGGAGTTGGGGCTGAGCATCGTTTACAATGGCGCGATCTACAACTACCGCGAACTGCGCGAGGAATTGGAGGGGCGGGGCTACCGCTTTTTTTCGCACGGCGACACGGAGGTGCTGCTCAAGGCTTATCATTGCTGGGGCCGGGATTTCGTGCAGCGGCTCAACGGCATGTTCGCCTTTGCCATCGTGGAGCGGGAGACCGGACGCGTCGTGCTGGGGCGCGACCGCATCGGGATCAAGCCGCTTTATTACAGCGGGACAAAAAACTGGATTCGTTTCGCCTCGAGCCTCCCGGCTTTGCTCGCGGCCGGCGGCGTGGACACGTCGATCGACCCGGTGGCCCTGAATTACTACTGCTCCTTCCACTCGGTCGTCCCACCGCCTCACACCATTCTCCGCGGCGTGCGCAAGTTGCCACCCGCCACGTTGTGGATCATCGAGCCGGATGGCAGTGAAAAGCAGGAGCGTTATTGGAGTCTGGGATTCGGACCGGCTCCGGGGGATGAGGAAAAATCGTTCAGGGATTGGCAGGACGAGGCGCTGGCGGTGCTGCGCACGTCGGTGCGGCGGAGGTTGATCGCGGATGTGCCGGTGGGGGTTCTTCTTTCCGGCGGTTTGGATTCCAGTCTGGTGGTCGGTTTGCTGGCCGAGCACGACCGGGCGGACATCGCCACGTTTTCCATCGGCTTCGAGAGCGTGGGTGGCGAGGAGGGCGACGAGTTCAAATACTCCGACGTCATCGCCGCGCACTTCCGCACGCGGCACCACAAACTTTTCATCGACGCGGCGCGCACCTTGCCGGCCTTGCGGGATTGCGTGCGTCATATGTCCGAGCCGATGACCAGCCACGACAATGTCGGTTTCTACCTGCTCTCGCAGGAGGTGGCCCGCCACGTCAAAGTGGTGCAGAGCGGGCAAGGGGCCGACGAGATCTTCGGCGGCTACCACTGGTATCCGCCGCTGATGGGCAGCGCGGACGGCTTGGCCGATTACCGTCGTCATTTTTTCGACCGCGATTTCGCCGAGTATGCGGAGTTGGTCTCGCCGGAATTTGCCGGCGCCGATCATGCCGGCGAATTTGTGCGTGACCATTTCGGGCAACCCGGGGCGGCGTCCGCCATCGACCGCGCCCTGCGTCTCGATGCCCTGGTCATGTTGGTCGACGACCCGGTCAAGCGGGTGGACAACAACACGATGGCGGCGGGGTTGGAAGCGCGGGTTCCGTTTCTCGACCACGAGGTGGTGGAATTTGCCGCCCGTGTGCCGGCGGAGTTGAAGATCCGCGACGGGGGCAAATACATCCTCAAAGAGGCGGCGCGCCGGGTCATTCCTTCCGCGGTGATCGACCGGCCCAAGGGTTACTTTCCGGTCCCGGCCCTCAAATACCTGCGGGGCGACTTCCTCGAGTTGGCCCGCGAATACACGACGAACGAGACGGCACGGCGACGGGGGATTTTCCAGCCCGCGGTCATGGCGCGTTACCTCGACGCGCCCGAGGAGCACATCACCCCGCTGCAGGGATCCAAGCTGTGGCAGGCGGCCCTGCTGGAATTCTGGCTGCAGGAACATGGCATCTGAACGAACGAAAAAGAAGGACGCCTTCGCGCGGGTCATCGTTCCCTGCGGGTGGGGGCGTCTGGTTTTCGCCCACACGTTCACCGATGCGCGCGAAGTGGCCCGCGAGCTGTTGGACGAGAAGCCCGGCACGCGGGACATCGCGTTTTACGTGGTCGATCCGCAGATCATCCTCAACACCGCGCCGCGCGATTTGTTCATGGATCCGTCGCACACTTACCGCCTGCGTTTCGACGGCTACCGCCGGGCGGCGGATCGCGATTGGCCGGTGAGCATCGAGCCGCTGCGCGAGCGTGCGGAAATCGAGGAGATCAACCGCATTTACCACCGGCGGCAGATGGTGGAAGTGGCGGAGGACGATTTCGAGCGCTTGGTCGATGACCCGCGCGCGACCTATTTCTTGGCCCGGGCTCCGGGTGGCGGGGAGGTGCAGGCCGTGGCGCTGGGGGTAGATCACAAACTGGCTTTCAACGATCTGGAGAACGGCTGCAGTTTGTGGTCCCTCGCGGTCAATCCGCAGGCCACGGTGCCTTCGCTCGGCGAGGCCATGGTCCGGCATATGGTCGAGCATTACGGGGCGGGCGGTCGTTCGCAGATGGACCTTTCGGTGCTGCATGACAACAGCGAGGCCGAGCGGCTCTACACGCGCCTGGGCTTTGAGCGCGTGCCGGTCTTCGCCATCAAGCGGTGCAATCCGATCAACGAGCAACTGTTCACCGGCGCGGCCTTGCCCGGCGGATTCAATCCCTATGCCGAAATCCTGATCAAGGAAGCGGCGCGTCGCGGCATTTCCGTCGAGCCGATCCATCCGGAAAAAGGCTACTTCCGGCTGACCTTGGGCGGGCGCTCGGTGACCTGCCGCGAATCGCTGACCGACCTGACCAGCGCGGTCGCCATGAGCTGTTGCGACGACAAGGAAATGACACGCCACTTGTTGACTGCGGCAGGGTTGGCCATGCCCGCGCAGCAGCAGGCCGGATTGGACGAGAAAGCGGACCGCGAATTTTTACGACGCCATGGTCGCGTGGTGGTCAAGCCGGCGCGGGGGGAGCAGGGCAAGGGCGTGGCGGTCGATCTGCGGGAGTGGAAGGAAGTGGCGGAGGCGATCCAGTTTGCCTCGACGCTTTGCGAATCGGTGCTGCTCGAGGAATACGTGTCCGGACAGGATTTGCGCGTGGTGGTGATCAACAACGAGGTGGTGGCGGCCGCGGTGCGGCGTCCGCCGCAGATCACCGGCACCGGTCGTCACACGGTGCGTTCGCTCATCGAGACGGCGAGTCGGCGGCGCGCGGCGGCCACCGGCGGGGAGAGTCGCATCCCGCTCGATGCCGAGACACGGCGTTGCCTCGCCGAGGAGGGGCTCGAGCCCGACACGGTCCTCGAAGCGGGGCGCACGGTCGACGTGCGCCACGCGGCCAACCTGCATACCGGCGGGACGATCCACGATGTGACCGCCGAGCTTCACCCCGAGTTGGCGGCGGCGTCACTGCGCGCCGCGGCGGCTTTGCGCATGCCTGTGGTCGGGCTTGATTTTCTCGTCGCCTCGCACCGGGAGCCCGCTTACCACATCATCGAGGCCAACGAGCGTCCGGGTCTGGCCAACCACGAGCCCCAGCCGACGGCCGAGCGTTTCATCGACCTGCTTTTCCCACACACCGCCCAACCCGCCCAAACGTGAACAACCAACCCAGCCCCGCCCTTCCGGCCGACAATTGTCCGATCCCGGTGGATATGGATTACCTGCAGCGGATCCTCCTCGATCTTTTGTCCATCCACAGCCCGACCGGATACACCGATCCGGTCACGCGGCGTGTGGTGCACGAGCTCGAGGAAATGGGCGTGGGCTACGAATTGACGCGGCGTGGGGCGATCCGGGCCACGCTGCCCGGCGACCGTTCACATGGTTGCCGCGCGCTGGTGGCGCATCTCGATACCTTGGGTGCGATGGTCGCCGGGTTGAAGCCCAACGGCCGGCTGGCTCTCAAGCCGATCGGCACTTGGTCGAGCCGCTTTGCCGAGGGCGCGCGGGTTTCGGTCTTCACCGACACCGGCATCCTGCGGGGAACCATCCTGCCGCTGCAGGCGTCCGGTCATATCTTCAACGAGGCCGTCGACACGCAGCCGACGGGTTGGCCGCATGTCGAGTTGCGTGTCGACGCGCATGCCTTCACCAAGGAGGACCTTCTCGCCCTCGGCGTGCGGGTGGGGGACTTCGTCGGGGTCGATGCCGCTCCCGAGATTCTGGCCTCGGGCTATATCAATGCGCGCCACCTCGACGACAAAGCAGGCACGGCTCTTCTGCTGGCCGCAGTGCGGAACCTGCGCGAGGGCGGGCCGCTGCCCATGGAGTTGCACGTGCTTTTCACCATCTCGGAAGAAGTGGGCTCCGGGGCCTCCGCCGTGCTGCGGGGCGATGTCGCGGAAATGGTGACGATCGACAACGGGACGGTCGGGCCGGGTCAGGAGTCGAGTGAACTTTGGCCGTCGGTGTGCCTTTGCGATTCGTCCGGTCCGTTCGACTATCACCTGAGTCGCCATCTGCTGGCCTTGTGCCGCAGCGAGAACATCCTGCACGGGCGCGATCTGTTCGCGCATTACCGCAGCGACAGTGCATCGGCGGTCGATGCCGGCAACGACATCCGCACCGCGTTGGTCACCTTTGGGGTCGATGCCAGCCACGGCTACGAGCGCACCCATTTCGAATCCCTCCGCCGCACCGCGCAGCTGCTCACGGCCTATGCGCGCAGCGCACCGCTCTTTCCTGTCGCGGCGAAACTGGCGGACAATCTGGAAAACTTTCCCGAGACCAGAACGACCGTGGTGCCGCGCTTCGGCGGCGGGGCCGCTCCCGCGGAATCGTGAGGCGCCGGGTCGGCGTCTGGCTCTGCCTCGCGTGGGCGGCATGGGGAACCACAACCTTGGCCAGTGCGCTACCGAGAACATGGCCTCATAATGGCCATGCACCTGCAATTGCACCGGCCATGCACTGGCAATGTGCTGCAATGGCCGTGCACTGACCATGCCGGTGTGGATTCAGCCGGGCCATGCCGACAATTCGATTACCCTGAGTCTCGGTTACGGAAGGCAGAATACCGGCCGGATCGCTGACGGGGTTGGTTTTGATGTTTATACCCTGCGGACCAGTCAGGTTCCCGATTTCGGGCAGGGGGTAACTATTGCGAAGACAGCGAGAAATTATCCGCTGGCTAATACGCAGGATCATGGCA
>CAYQMP010000102.1:0-6392 GCA_964418615.1 uncultured Chthoniobacter sp.
TTGAGCGATTGACCGCGCGCCCCGGATGAAAGCCAGGTGAAGTCGGGCGCGCCCCGCACGACGTTGGCCAGTCCCGCGGCGGAGAACAGCGCGAGGAGGACGGCTATGGCAAGAAGGCGACGCATGGAGCGGTCAGATTTTCATGATGTCGGCTTCTTTGGAAGCCACTTGGCTGTCCACGTCGGCGACGTATTTGTCGGTCAACTTTTGGATCTGCGTCTCGGCGCCCTTGAGGTCGTCCTCGGTGAGACCGCCGTCTTTCTGCATTTTCTTGGCCGAGTCCATGGCATGGCGACGGGCGGCGCGGATGCGCACGCGGGTTTCCTCGGCCATGGTCTTGATCGTTTTGACCAAATCCTTGCGGCGCTCCTCGCTCAGCTCGGGAATGGGCAGGCGGATGAGTTTTCCGTCGACCGAAGGCGTGATGCCGATCTTCGACTCGTTGATCGCTTTTTCGATCGGTTTCGTGGTCGAAGCGTCAAAGGGCTGAATGACAAGGAGGCGAGGTTCGGGCGTGCTGATCAGGGCGAGCTGCTTGAGCTTCATGACCGAGCCGTAGGCGTCGACGTCGATGCCCTCGACGAGCGCGGGCGAAGCCTTGCCGGTGCGCACGCTGGAAAACTCGTGCTTCATGAAATCGAGGGCTTTTTCCATGCCCTCTTCCGCGGTGAAAAGTATTTCGTCCATAAATGATCAGCTGCCGGTGACGAGCGTTCCGACCGGGTCACCCATCACGGCGCGTTTGATGTTGCCGGAATCGGCCATGTTGAAAACCACAATCGGCATTTTGTTGTCCATGCAGAGGCTGAAAGCGGTGGAATCCATGACCTGCAAACGGCGCTGCAGCGCCTCGGAGTAGGTGATGTGGTCGTATTTCTTGGCGTCCGGATTGGTCTTGGGATCGGCCTCGTAGATGCCGTCGACTTTGGTCGCTTTGAGGATGGCATCGGCCCCGATCTCATTGGCCCGCAGGGCGGCGGTGGTGTCGGTGGAGAAGAACGGATTGCCCGTGCCGGCGACGAAGATGACGACGTGGCCCTTTTCCAAGTGGTGCAGCGCGCGGCGGAGGATGAACGGCTCGGCCACGTTGTTCATCTCGATGGCCGTCTGCACGCGGGTGGTCAGTCCGATATCCTCGAGCCCGCTCATCAAAGCCATGCCGTTGATCACCGTGGCCAGCATGCCCATGTAATCGGCCGTGGTGCGGTTCATGCCGCGGTGGGAGGCGGCCAGTCCTCGCCAAATATTGCCGCCACCGATAACCACGGCGACCTGCACCCCGAGGCCTTGGACCTCTTTGATTTCCTGGGCCATCTGGTTGACGATCTGGGGCGAAATGTTGTCCTTGCTCCCCGGCTCGCGCAGAGCCTCGCCGCTGAGTTTGAGGACGATGCGGCGGTATTTCGGCTCGGACGGCATGGCGTGAACCTAGCCAAGCCCCCCGCGCCTCTTGAAGCGAAAAAGCCGCGAAAAAAGATCCCGGGCGGCGGAATCCGGCGTAAATTGACCGTGGTGAACACAGGGCCGATCACACTCCCCTCCTCCATGCCGGTCATGGCGCTGTCCGGCGTGACCCTTTTCCCCAATGCCCTGTTGCCGCTCTACATTTTCGAACCCCGTTACCGCGAAATGCTGGCCAAGGTGCTGGCCGGCGACCGCATTTTCGCCGTGGGCATGGTGCGTCCGGATACCGGCGAGGAATCCATCTTCCCTGTGGCCGGCGCGGGTCTGGTGCGCGCGTGTGTGGGACAACCCGATGGCACGAGCCAACTCATCCTGCAGGGATTGGGCCGCGTCGAATTCACCGGCTTCGAACAAAAGGAACCTTACCTCATCGGGAAGGCCAGATCTTTGGAAACGGTGACCGACGACGAGGATGCCTGCCACACGTTGCGTCGCGAACTGCAGGAGATCTGCACCGGGCTGGTTTCGCGCGGCATCGAGTTGCCCGATACTTTCGTCAAAGCGGCCGGCGAAATGCACGACCCCGCCATGCTCGGTGATCTTTTCGCCCAGCACCTCGTGCGGGATCCCCTCGCGGCGCAGGAGATTTTGTCCGAGCCCAAGTTGTCCGTCCGCCTCGGCAAATTGGTCGACACGCTGCGCCAAGAGTGGCAGCAATTTCCGTCCTGATGCCCCGCAGCAACCAAGGCCTGCTCGCCTTTCCCGAGGACGACCAAGACACCGCGCCCCGGAAGGCTCCGTTGACCGTTAGCCAGCTGAATCGCGAAGTCCGCACCTGCCTCGAAGGCCACCTCGGCAAGGTCTGGGTCGAGGGCGAAATTTCCAACCTCCGCCGCCAGCCATCCGGCCACCAATATTTCAGCCTCAAGGACGAGGCGGCGCAGGTGTCGTGCGTTCTCTTTCGCAGTGCCGGGGCCGGCGCACCCGCTTTGCGTGACGGGCTGAAAGTCGAACTCTTCGGCGAGATCTCGGTCTACGAGGCGCGCGGACAATACCAAATCATCGTCCGTCGCGTGCAACCGCGCGGAGCCGGCGAACTGGAGGCAAAGTTGCGTGCGTTGCAGGAAAAGCTCCGGGCCGAGGGACTCTTCGAGCAGGAACGAAAGAAGCCGCTCCCCCCGCATCCGGTCCGCGTCGGCGTGGTCACCTCGCCGGCCGGGGCGGCCATCCGCGATTTTCTCCACGTCCTGCGCCGGCGCGCTCCGCACATTGCCGTCTTCATCGCCCCGGTCCGCGTGCAGGGACGCGGCGCCGCGGCGGAAATCGCGCAGGCGGTGACGCACTTTTCGGAATCTGCGCGCAGCGGCTTTCCCGCCGTCGATGTCGTGGTGGTGACCCGCGGCGGCGGGAGCCTCGAGGATTTGTGGGAATTCAACGAAGAGATGGTGGCCCGCGCCATTGCCGCGAGCGCGGTGCCGGTCATTTCCGCGGTCGGCCACGAAATCGACTTCACCACGTCCGATTTGGCGGCCGACGTGCGCGCTCCCACCCCGAGTGCCGCGGCGGAAATCTTGAGCAAGGACCGCGCCGAGACGCTCGACCGTCTTGGTTCCTTCCTGCGCCGACTGCACCGCGATGCCGGAGTGCACCTCGCGACGCACTCGGCCCAACTCGAATTGCGCACCGCGTCGGGCGTTTTCCGCCTCCCCTTGCGCCGGATCGGTGAATTGCGGCAGCAGACCGACGACCTGCAGGAACGCGCCGGCTCGGCTGTCCTCTCACGGCTTGGTTTGTTGCAGCAGCGGACGGAGCGGGCGGTGGCGGTCCTTGCCGCGCGTTCGCCGGCTGCACGATTGTCCTCCCTCGCCGAGCGGCTCGCTTCGCTTCATCACCGCCAGACCCAAGCCGCTTCCGCCTTTCTTCGTCAACGCCGCCAGCGCCACGAGCGCCACGCCCACGCCCTCGAGTTGCTCGGCCCACGCCAGACGCTGGCCCGCGGATTCACCATCACGATGGACGCGCAACGCCGTCCCCTCACCTCGGCGCAGCAAGCGGCGAGGGAAAAGGAAATCGTCACCCTCTTCGATGACGGCGAGGTGAAATCCAAACCAATGTAGCGTCTCCGTCCTCGGCAACGGCGGTTTTCGCAAAAAGACCGGCGGCGGGGACGCCGCCGCTACACCACTCCGAGTCGCTGCCGCGGCATTTCCGCGACGCGCACCTCGCCCGGCGCGGGGAAGAATCGCGGGGTCATCATGGCCTCGCGCAAATAGTTCAAATAAACGGGCCGCCGGATCTCCACCGCGCCGAAGTTTTCCAAGTGATCGGTCACCCATTGGATGTCGAGCAACCCGAAGCCTTGCGCGCGAAGGATGCCGACCAGCGCGAGCAGCGCGACTTTCGAAGCTTCGGTGACCCGCGAGAACATCGATTCGCCGAAGAAAGCCCCGCCGAGTTGCACGCCGTAGAGTCCGCCGGCCAGACGGCCGTCCGCCCACACTTCCACGCTGTGGGCCGAGCCTTGCCCGTGCAGCTCGGTGTAGACGCTGGCGATGGCGGGGTCGATCCACGTCTCCTCCCGGTCGGCGCAACCGGCCACCACATCGTCGAATGCCATGTCGACCGTGACGGCGAAATCCAAGCGCGCCAAAGCGCGACGGAAGCCGTGCGGCAAATGGAAACCGTCCAGCGGCAAAATCCCCCGCGGATCCGGCGAGAACCAGCGAAGCCGTCCGTCGCCGCAGGCCATGGGAAAAAAGCCGTCACGGTAAGCCCGCAGGACCGACACCGCGGTCAGTCGCTCGGGAGGGAAGGACTGGGAAACCAGATCCGACATGACGGCGTAACTCTTGCCGCAAACCGCTGCCGGGCGCAACCCGCGCATTCGGCGGTTGCCCGGCGAGGGTCCGGGCTCTAATTTCGCATGTCCACCACGCCATGATCTCCGACACCGCCGACCCGAAGCCGCTCTCCAAAGTCGAGGGCCTCAAAGAAGCCAGCAACTACCTGCGCGGCACGCTCATCGCCAGCCTGGAAGACCGCTCGACCGGCGCGATTGCCGACGACGACACGAACATCTCCAAGTTCCACGGCATCTACCAGCAGGACAACCGCGACCAGCGCATCGAGCGCAAACGGGCCGGGCAAGAGAAAGCGTTCATCTTCATGATCCGCATCCGCGTGGCCGGCGGCGTCTGCACGCCCGAGCAGTGGCTGAAGATCGACGCGCTGGCCGACAAATACGGCAGCCACACACTCAAGCTGACCACCCGCCAAGCCTTCCAGTTGCACTTCATCACCAAGGACGTGCTCAAAACGACCATGCAGGGGATCAACGACGCGGTGATGGACTGCATCGCGGCCTGCGGTGACGTGAACCGCAACGTCATGGCCAATCCGAATCCGTATCAATCGGCCTTGCACGGCCCCGTGCTCGACGACGCGCGCGCGGTCAGCGCCCACCTCACCCCGCGCACCCGCGCTTACCATGAAGTCTGGCTCGATGGCGAAAAGGTTTCCCCGGACGACGAAGAAGAGCCGATCTACGGCAAGACTTACCTCCCGCGGAAATTCAAAACCGGCTTCGCCGTGCCTCCGAGCAATGATGTCGACATCTACACGCAGGACCTCGGATTTATCGCCATCGGCGAAGACGGCAAATTGCTCGGCTACAACCTCTCAGTCGGCGGCGGGCTCGGCATGTCGCACGGCGACACGAAGACGTATCCGCGCCTGGCCAATGTCATCGGTTACCTCCCGCGGGAAAAAGTCGTCGAGGTCGCGGAGAAAGTCGTCACCGTGCAGCGCGATTTCGGCGACCGCACCAACCGCAAGCACGCGCGCCTCAAATACACCATCGAGGACCGCGGGGTGGATTGGTTCAAAAACGAACTCGAATCGCGCCTCGGCTGGAAGCTCGGCGAGACGCGTCCGTTCGAATTCACCAGCTCCGGCGACCGCTACGGCTGGACCAAAGGCACCGACGGCAACTGGCACTACGGGCTCTTCATCCAGAACGGGCGCCTGCGCGACACCGACGAGTTTCCGGCCAAAACCGGCCTGCGCGAAATCGCCAAGATCCACACCGGCGACTTCCGCCTCACCGCAAACCAGAATTTGGTCATCGGCGGCGTGACCGAAGAGCAAAAGCCGCGCATCGAGGCGCTGCTCGCGCAATACAAACTCGACATCCCCGAGCGCATCACCGGCCTGCGTTTGAACTCCATGGCCTGCGTCGCCCTGCCCACCTGCGGCTTGGCCTTGGCCGAGAGCGAGCGCTACCTCCCGCAGTTGATCAGCGAACTCGACCAAGTGATCGAGGAATGCGGGCTGCGCGAGAGCGAGATCGTCATCCGCATGACCGGCTGTCCCAACGGCTGCGCCCGTCCCTATCTCGGCGAGATCGGCTTCGTCGGCCGTGCGCCCGGCAAATACAACATCTACCTCGGCGCCGCTTTCGACGGCTCGCGCCTCAACAAGCTCTACAAACCCTCGGTCAAATCGGAGGAGATCGTCAACGAACTCGCCCCGATCATCCGCCGTTATGCCAAAGAACGGCAGGAAGGCGAACGCTTCGGCGATTTCACCATCCGCGCCGGCTATGTCAAAGCCACGACCGAAGGCCGCCTCTTCCACGAGGATATCATGGCTTGAGCAGGTGAGGTCGCGGACGGGTGGTCTCACCAACCCGCTCGACAGCAGGAATCAAAGCCGCAGGTCGAAGGTCCACGCCTCGGGCGATGGCGCACGGATCGGTTCACCCGCGGGCGGATGCGGGGGCCTGGCCGGACGGAAGGCCGCGCTGCCGGCAGCGAGGACGTAGGATTTGGCCGCGGCGCCTTTGCCCGTCGGCACAACGAGCGGCGTTTGCACGGGAAAGCCGGGATGCAAAGACGGGTAAAGAGCGGAGGAGCGGTAGCGCAGACCGGCCACGAACGATCCGTCGGACGCCTCGCGAAGCGGCAAAGGCCGACCATTGACCCGGAGCG
>CAYQMP010000103.1:0-6379 GCA_964418615.1 uncultured Chthoniobacter sp.
GGAACGCAGGCGAAGATTCCGGTGTGGGCCGATCGCAGTGGACTCGGATGGCTGATGCGGTGCATCTACGAGCCGCGGAAATTTATTCCGCGGTATTGGAGTGCGTTGCCGCTGATTGGCCTTGTGGCGCGGTATCGGGACAAGAGTCCCGTAAGCGCGCAAGCGCGCAGTAGCGAGTGAGGGGTGGAAAGTGGGAATGTAGGCAGGTGAGCCCAGTGAATCCCGGTGAATCATAGTGAAGTAGCCGGTGGAGTAATTCCAACTCCATAGGCCAAGGCTTCGCCTTCACGGATCGAGGAGTGGGCTTCGCCCTTCGCGGGCCGAGGAGACAGGAGATCGGAGAGCTATTGCCGCGAAGAGGCACAAAAAGGCGGAGAGGGCGCGCGGACGGCGCGCCTTTTTGTTTTTGGCGGGTGAAATGCGGGTGAGACCGATCCCGAAAGGGATGTGGACTATGGGACAAGGTTCGGAGGGTAGGGACACGCGGCTCGCGTGTCCGTTGTAAAGAGAGCGGACGAGCGAGCCGCTCGTCCCTACCTTGAAACCTATCCCAAATCCTCACGAGGTAGCGCAGAGGACACAGCCACTTGGTTTGCTCCTTGCGGCAGACAAAACTTATCCGGAACGCCACCCCGTGAGGTTTCGGGATAGGTTCCAGGCAACAAAGTCCCAAATTTTTTGGGAAATGGTATCAACGTCGAGTTCTGTGCGCCGGGGCTTCTGTTTGCGGTTGGTGCGGGGTAGGGTGTCGTCATGGAAGTCCGCGAACTCGGCCTTGGCGGGATGTTGCTTTTGCAGCGCCCGGCACACGCGGATGCGCGGGGGTCTTTCGAGGTGGTGTGGAATCGCGGGGAGTTGGCGGGGGCGGGGATCGAGGCGGATTTTGTGCAGGACAATCTGATCAAGACGCGGCGGGGGACTTTGCGCGGGATGCATTTTCAAAGCCGGCGTCCGCAGGGCAAACTCTGCACGGTGCTGGAGGGCGAGGTCTATGATGCGGCGGTGGACTTGCGGCCGGAGTCGCCGACGTTCGGGAAGTGGGAGGGTTTGATTTTGAAGGCGGAAGAAAACCGGAGTGTGTGGTTGCCGCCGGGATTCGCCCACGGGTTTTTGGCGCTGAGCGAGCGTGTGATCTATCTCTACAAGGTGACGGCGCCGTGGGATCCGCCGGCGGCGCATGCGCTGGCGTGGGATGACGGGGAGGTGGGCATTGCGTGGCCTTTGTCCGCGGGAGAAGCGCCGGTGTTGTCGGAGAAAGACCGGGCGGGCTTGAGTTGGGGCGCGGTGTGTGAGTTGGTCCGCGGTTGAGATGCGGGCGCGGATTTGTGCTCGTCAGCGGCGGGTTGCGGGGGCAATTGTTACAACCCCATGATTCCCACTCCTCTCGGCACAACGCGGACCACCGTGCGTCCGCTTTACGCGCTGATCGCGCCGGACAGCCATGTGCCGAGCGTGGAACCGGGGTGGACGAAGAGTGCGGCTTTTATTCTCGTGTCGGCGGGCATGGGGGCGCGGATCACGGAGACGTTGTATGTGATGGAGGCCGGGGGACGCGGGGCGGGTCATACGCACGGGGACGAGCATTTTTATTATGTGGTGGAGGGTGCCTGTGCGGTGAACGGGAAGGAGCTGGGGGCCGGCGGATTCGCTTACATTCCGGCGGGCGGGACGTTCGAAATCGAGAGCAAGGCGGGTGCGCGGGTGCTGCTCTTTGCCAAGCAATACGAGGTGTTGCCGGGGGCGGCGGCGCCGGAGGCGATTTTCGGGGACGAGAAGAAAGTGAAGTCGGAGCCTTTTCTCGGGGATCCGGCGGCGCAGTTGCAGGCCCTGCTGCCGGACCGGCCGGAATTCGACATGGCGGTGAACATTTTCACCTATGCGCCGGGCGGGACTTTGCCATTTGTGGAATGTCATATCATGGAGCACGGGATGCTCATTCTCGAGGGGGCGGGTGTTTACAAGCTCGGTGACGATTGGCATCCGGTGGAGAAGGGCGATGCGCTGTGGTTGGCGCCCTATTGCCCGCAGTGGTTCGTGGCCATGGGCAAAACGCCGGCGCGCTACATCTACTACAAAGACGTGAACCGCGCGCCGCGCCTGGGGTGATGTCGGCCGGTTTGCCCGAGATCGATGCGGCGTTGCTGCAGAAGCGCATCGACGAGTTGTCGCTGATCACGGAGGCGCCGCCGCCGGCGGTGACGCGGGTGCTTTTTTCCGATGCGGATTTGCGCGGGCGGGATTACGTGGCGGGGCTGTGCCGGGGCGCGGGATTGTCGCTGCACGTCGATGCGGTCGGCAACATGTTCGCGCGTTGGGAGGGCAGTGCGCCGGAGGCGCCGGCGGTGGCGACGGGTTCTCATATAGATGCGATCCCGAATGCGGGAAAATTCGATGGTGTGGTCGGGGTGCTCGGCGGATTGGCGGCTATCGAGGCGCTGCAGGAGGCGGGCTTCCGTCCGATGCGGTCGATCGAGCTGGTGGTCTTCACCGCCGAAGAGCCGACGCGTTTCGGCATCGGCTGTCTCGGTTCGCGGATGCTGGCGGGGGCCATTCCGTTGGAGAAGCTTCGCGCCTTGCGGGATTCGGAAGGCCAGTCGCTGGAAGACCTGCGTCGTCGCGCCGATCTCACAGACCCGCTGGAGACGGTGGCGCTGCCGAAGAATCATTACGCGGCTTTCGTCGAGTTGCACATCGAGCAGGGACCGATTCTCGAGCGCGAGCACATTCCCATCGGTGTGGTGCAGGCCATTGCGGGGCCGAGTGCTTACCGTGTGAAGATTGCCGGCGAAGGCGGGCATGCGGGAGCGGTTTTGATGCCGGGGCGGCACGATGCGTCGCTGGCGGCGGCGGAGTTGGCTCTGGCGGTGGAGAAGGCGGCGCTGGCCTCGGGAAGTCCGGATACCGTGGCGACCACGGGCAAGTGGGAGATTTTTCCGAATGCGATCAACAGCGTGCCTTGCGATGCGCTCTTGGAAATCGATCTGCGCGACACTTGTCTGGAGACGCGGGAGCGGGCGCTGATGCTCATGCGCGAGGCGTCCGACGAAATCGCGAAACGCCGCGGGGTGAAGATGGTTTGGGACGAAATCAATGCGGATCCCCCGGCCGACGGTGATCCTCGGACCATCGCCATCGCGGAGGACGTCGCACTGAAACACGATCTCGCGACGATGCGGATGGTCAGTCGTGCTTACCACGATTCGCTCTTCATGGCGCGGATTTGTCCGACGACGATGATTTTCATCCCGTGCAAAAACGGCTACAGCCACCGTCCGGAGGAGCACAGCGATCCGGCGCACATCGCGGCGGGTGCGCGGGTGCTGGCGGGAACCCTCGCGAGGCTTTCCCATGAACCGTTGTGAGTGCAGTCTAATTTCGTCTGCTGGTAGGGCCCGCTGGGCTAGCGGGCCGCTGCACGGATTTGAAAGGTGTGCGGACGGCTGGGCCAGCCGTCCCTACCGGGCGAACAAGGAGCAAAATTTATCATGAGCAAAGGCATCGAAATCAAAGGTCAACCGCAACCCGGGCAGGAGCGCGTGCTCACGCCGGAAGCGATCGAATTTGTCGCGGGGTTGCATCGCGAGTTCAACGGTGAGCGCAAGCGCTTGCTCGCGGCGCGGGTTGAGCGCCAGAAACGCATCGACGCGGGCGAGATGCCGGACTTTCTGAGCGAGACGGCGCACATCCGGGCCGACCACTCGTGGAAAGTCGCGCCCGTGCCGGCGGATCTGCAGGACCGGCGGACGGAAATCACGGGTCCGGTCGATCGCAAGATGGTGATCAACGCGCTCAATTCCGGCGCGAAGGTTTTCATGGCCGATTTCGAAGACGCGTCCTCGCCGACCTGGGCCAACATGATCGGCGGGCAGGTGAACATGATGGATGCGGTGCGCCGCACCATCACGTTCGAAGGCGGGGGCAAGAGCTACAAACTGAACGACAAAACGGCCACGCTGCTGGTGCGTCCGCGCGGATGGCATCTCGACGAGAAGCATTTTCTGGTCGACGGCGAACGGGTGAGCGGCGGGTTGTTCGACTTCGGGCTCTACTTCTTCCACAACGCCAAGGAGGCGCTGGCCCGGGGGACGGGGCCGTATTTCTATCTGCCGAAAATGGAAAGCCATCTCGAGGCGCGTTTGTGGAACCGCGTGTTCGAGCACGCGCAGGATGCGCTCGGCGTCCCGCGGGGATCGATCAAGGCCACGGTGCTGATCGAGACGATCCTTGCGGCGTTCGAGACCGACGAGATCCTTTACGAGTTGAAGGAGCACTCGGCCGGACTCAACTGCGGACGCTGGGATTACATCTTCAGCTTCATCAAAAAGTTCCGCAACCGTCCGGGTTTCGTCATGCCCGAGCGGGCACAGGTGACCATGACCGTGCCCTTCATGCGCGCCTATTGCCTCGAGGTGATCCGCAACTGCCACCGCCGCGGTGCGCATGCTATGGGCGGTATGGCGGCGCAGATCCCGATCAAGAACGATCCGGCCGCCAACGACGCCGCCATTGCCAAGGTGCTGGCCGACAAGGAACGTGAAGCGACGGACGGTCACGATGGCACGTGGGTGGCACATCCGGGGCTGGTGCCGGTCGCGCTGCAGGCCTTCGACAAACACATGCCGACGCCGAACCAGATTTTCCGTCAGCGCGATGACGTCAAAGTGACCGCCGCGGAACTGGTCGCGGTGCCCACGGGCACGATCACCGAGGCCGGCCTGCGCGGCAACATGAGCGTCGGCATCCAATATCTGGCCGCCTGGCTCGGAGGCAACGGCTGCGTGCCGCTTTACAATTTGATGGAAGACGCTGCCACGGCCGAGATCTCCCGCACGCAGCTGTGGCAGTGGATGCGCTACGGCGCGAAGTTGGACGACGGCCGCGTCATCACCCCCGCGCTCTACGATGAATTCCTCCCGCAAGTCATGGCCAAGATCGAAGAAGAGGTCGGGGCCGAGCGTTTTGCCGGCGGTCATTATCGCAAGGCGGCGGAGCTTTTCACCGGAATGTCGAAGAGCGAAGACTTTGCCGAGTTCCTCACCTTGCCGGCTTATGAAATGATCGACTGATCGCGGATTCTTGTGACAAACATGTGACAAGTAGGCCACTTTTGCCGGTTGCCGAACGGACACTTCGGATTAGTGTCTAATTTGATTGCTGCGTCGGGTCAGCCGCCGCGCCGCTATGAAAAACAAGAAGGTTGCCCTCATTACTTTTTTGGCGGGCACGGCATTGTTGATGGCGGTTTTGGTTCTCTTCGGGACTCTGCCTTCGTCGGTTCCGTCTTCGGTTGATCCGTCCAGCAGGCAGGCCAATGGTGCAAGTGGCCCTGCTGCCGGTGCTTTGGACGCGTCATCCGCCGCGTCCGCCACTCAGCTTTCGCCAGCCGGAAATTCTTCGCCGGCCTCCGCTCCGCTTGGGCGGAATCCAGCCTCGGCAGTCCCATTTCCAGTCACTGCAGCATCAAGCGGATCATCGCCAAGCGCATCTCCGGCCTCACCAAGAACCACCAAATCTCAGATGCCGCGCGTCCGCACTGCCGGGCGTTCGGTCAAGGGCGCGCCGGTTTACCGCACCGTGCCGGAGATTCTGGCCGGGAAGAATTTGTCCGACCCGGGACAACGTGCACAGGCCGCAGCCGAGATGGCCGAGGCGGAGGATATCCGCTACCGCGCGGTGCTCGCCAAAGCCGAGGAATTGGGCATTCCGGTGCGCATCGACGGTCCGGGGCACAAGGTTTCCATCCTCCACGACATCCGCCCCGAGGGTCCGCTCTACCGCACGACGCTCAATGCCAACGCGGCCATTTCGAGCGCGGCGAACTTGGTTTACCCCGCGCCTTACAGCCTGAACGGCAGCACGGTGAAGGTCGGCGTGTGGGATGCAGGTTCGGTGCGCAACACGCACCGCGAATTCACCACCACGCGCGTGGTCAAACGCAACTCCAGCGCGGCCAACGACGACCATGCCACGCATGTGGCGGGCACGATCGGTGCTTCCGGCGTCACGGCCAACGCCAAGGGCATGGCACCTTCCGTGGCCATCGATTCGTGGGACTGGAACAGCGACTACAGCGAAATGACTTCCTCCGGCGCCGCCACGGCCACCGCTGATGCTTCCAAGATCCCCATTTCCAACCACTCCTACGGCTACAACGCCACCACGGCCGACATGGGGCGCTATGAGACCGAAGCCCGCGATACCGATGCCCTTCTCGTAGACCTCCCCTACTACTTGCCGTTTTGGGCGGCGGGCAACGAGCAGGATTTGCTCACCGCCAAGGGAGGTTACCAGTCGATCACGTTCAATGGTTTGGCCAAAAACATCCTCACGGTCGGCGCGGTCAACGATGCGGTGAGCGGCGGGGTGCGTTCGCCGTCGG
>CAYQMP010000104.1:0-6372 GCA_964418615.1 uncultured Chthoniobacter sp.
GAAAAGAACGGTCGGATTGAATCGGCGGTAGGTGACTTCGATGCCGCTGATCAGGCTGTGGCCGACTTTCACCCCGCGGGGCGGTTGGGCCAGATCGATCGCGGCGAGTTCGTCCGTGCCGCTGACCGCGGAAAACGGCATCGAGCGGCCGCAAGCGCGGCAGAGGGCGACGTCGGTCGCCACATTGGTGTCCTGCAAATCGAGCGGTTGACCGCAATGCAGGCAGCGGTGGGGTGCGGGCATGGCAATCTTTTACCCGCGATGCCGCGCGGGGGCAAAAGATTGCGCCCGCCCGGCGGGTCGGATCGCGCCTACAATTTGGCCTGTGCGCCGACGGCGGCGTGGCGGCGTTCCGCTTCTTTGACGATGGCGTCGACCGTGTTGGACGCTTCCTTCAGCGCTTGGTTGCGCAGTCCGGCGACGAGTCGTGTCGCCGGTTCGACATGGTTGGCGTAGCAGATGACGGCGGTTTCCCCGTGGGGTTCGACGCGCAGTTTGCCGATGGCGGATTTGGCGAAGAGGGATTCGAGGAGATTCCAGTGGACGGTGTAGCCTTCCGGTGTTTTCTCGTAGCGGTTGCGCACGAGGTAGCTGATGGTGAAAAGGACAGGGAGCTTGACCGTGTAGCGGACATCCTTGGTGTTGCCATCGGGCTCGTTTTCCACCACGGCCGACTTGAGATTGTGGATGAAACTCCCGGCGTTCTCGTAGTCGAGAAACAGGTCGGTCACTCCCTGCGGGGTCGCGTTGACTTTGCGGTAAATGCGGACTTCGGGCCAGATGGCGCCGGGTTTGTCGATGGCGACGAGGACATTGCCGCCGGATTCGAGTTTGGCGCGGTCTTGGGAGTTGAGTTCGTTGATCATGGAGGCCGGGGAGACGGCCACCGTGGCGAGGAGGGTGACAAACAGAGCAAGCGGCTTGCGCATACGGGAATAGACAGGAGGCGGGGGTTGTTCGTTCATTCGTTCTCTGGTTGCCGGATCATTGGCATGATAGCAAGAAATCCGTGCACATCGATATTCTGACCCTGTTCCCTGCCATGGGCGAGGGGATCCTCGGCGAAAGCATGCTGCGGATCGCCCGGGAAAAAGGATTGGCCGAGATCCGTATGCGCAACCTGCGGGACTGGGCGCCGGGCAAGCACCATGTGACCGACGAACCTCCCTACGGCGGCGGGGCCGGCATGGTGCTCAAGGTCGAACCGATCGCCACTGCGCTCGACGAACTGCGCGGTCCTGACTCGCGGGTCATTCTTCTCTCCGCCCAAGGCGCGCCCTTCAACCAAGCCACGGCGCGGCGGTTGTCCGCGGAAAAACATCTCATCATGATTTCCGGCCACTACGAAGGCGTCGACCAACGGGTGGCCGACCATCTGGTCGACGAGGAAATTTCGCTCGGAGATTATGTGTTGACCAATGGCACACTCGCCGCACTGGTCGTCACCGATGCCGTGGTGCGCCTGCTGCCCGGCGTGCTCGGGGACGAACAGTCGGCAGCGGATGAATCTTTTTCCCACGGACTGCTCGAGTATCCGCACTACACGCGCCCGGCGGAATTCCGCGGGTGGAAAGTTCCGGACGTTTTGTTGTCCGGCAATCACGCCGTAATTGACGCCTGGCGCCGCGAGCAGGCGCGCGAGCGCACGCGGCAACGACGCCCGGACTTGGGGGCGTGAGAGCGTGTGGTCAGGTGGATCGCGATGTCCCATCGCGATTCGTCGGGGAACTATCGCGCCGGGACGGCGCGATCCACCTTGGTCGCGATGATCCTTAAGCTCGGGAATCCGTGACACGCCTTGGCATCCATGTAGATTCATACGTGCGTTTAGCGGAAGACGCGCTTCCGGCATGAAACTGAAACCTTTCCTTATCGCCCTCGGCATTCTCGTCCTTTTGGTCGGGGCGGTTGCCGGGGTGAAAGCCCTGCAGATCGGGCAACTGATCGCCTCGGGTCAGGAAAAGGGCGGACCGCCCCCCGAGACGGTCAGCACCACCCAGGTGACCACCGAGCAGTGGGAGCGTTCCGTGGAATCGGTCGGTTCGATGCGTGCCGTGCAGGGGTCGGACTTGAGCACGGAGCTTTCGGGCGTGGTGACCAAGATCCATTTTGAAAACGGGCAGCAAGTGCAGGAAGGCGACCTGCTCATCGAGTTGGACACGCAGACCGAGGAAGCCAACCTCCGCTCGGCCGAGGCCGAAGCCGACCTCGCGCGCACCGTTTACGAGCGCACCAAGATACTGCGCACCAACAACACCGTGCCGCAGTCCGAGATGGACACCGCCGAATCCAACCTGCGCAAAATGAACGCGCTGGTCGAACAGCTCAAATCGACCATCCGCAAAAAGCAGGTCCGCGCCCCGTTCGGCGGACAGCTTGGCATCCGCGAGGTGAACCTCGGCCAGTTTGTCGACAACGGCGACAAGATCGTCTCCCTGCAATCGCTCGACCCGATTTTCGTCGACTTCCTTCTCCCGCAGCAGTTGCTCTCCCAAGTCGCCCCGGGCAGCCGCCTGCGCGTGCTGACCGACGTTTATCCGGACAAAACTTTCGAGGGCAAATTGACCGCGGTAAACGCCGAGATCGATCCGGTGACGCGCAACATCCGCCTGCAGGGCACGCTGCAAAACCCCGATGGCCTGCTCCGCCCCGGGATGTTCGGGCGCGTCATCCTTTCCCTCGGCGAGGCTGAGGAAGTGACGGCCATTCCCGTCACCGCGATCGTCGCCGCCACCTACGGCGACTCGGTCTTTGTCGTGACCGAAAAAACCGGCGAGGACGGCAGCAAACAGCTTGCCGCCGAGCAACGTTTCATCCGCACCGGACGCAGCGAGGGCGATTTCGTTGCCGTGACCGAAGGATTGCAACCCGGCGAGACGGTGGTCTCGGCGGGAGCTTTCAAATTGCGCAATGGCTCGACCATCGAGGTGAACAACGACATGGCGCCGCGTCCCGAACGCGCACCGCGTCCCCGAGACTCATGAGCCTGCGTCACCTCGGGCGGCGCGGCGGACCCGGTTCCGGCGCGTTCACCGACATGTTCATCGAGCGTCCCGTGCTCGGCGCGGTCGTGGCACTGCTCATCATCGTGGCCGGACTGCAGGCCATCCTCACGCTTAACGTCCGTCAATACCCGCGAAGCGACAACGCGTCGGTCACCGTGACAACCGTTTACATCGGGGCCAGCGCCGATCTGGTGCGCGGTTTCATCACCACCCCGCTGGAGCGGGCCATCGCCGGGGCGGACGGCATCGACTACATCGAATCGCAAAGCTCGCCCGGACGATCGCTCATCACCGCCCGCCTCAAGCTCAACTACGACTCGACCAAAGCCCTGGCCGAAATCAGCGCCAAGGTGGACCAAGTGCGCGGCGACCTCCCGCCCGAGGCCGAGGTGCCCATCATCAACATCGAAAACGCCGACTCGCAACGCGCCGCCGCCTACCTGCGTTTCACCTCGGACATCCTGCGTCCGAACGAAGTCACCGACTACCTCGCCCGTGTCGTCCAACCGCGCTTCTCGGCCATCCCCGGCGTGCAGCGCGCCGAAATCCTCGGCGGTCGTGTCTTCGCCATGCGCATCTGGCTCAAACCCGACCGCATGGCCGCGCTCAATATCAGTCCGGCACAGATCCGCCAGGCCCTTGCCGGAAACAACTACCTCTCCGCCGTCGGACAAACCAAGGGTGCGCTGGTCACGGTCAATCTCACGGCCAACACCGACCTGAGCACGCCGGAGGAATTCGAGCAGCTCGTCATCCGCGAAAGCGGCGGCGCCATCGTCCGGCTCAAGGACGTGGCCGATGTGGTCCTCGGCGCGGAGGACTACGAATCGGAAGTGCGTTTCTCCGGGCAGAAAGCCGTTTTCATGGGCATCTGGGTGCTGCCCAATGCCAACTCGCTCGATGTGCTCGCCGCGGTGCGCGAGGAGTTGGCCGAAATCCAGCGTGACTTGCCTTCCGGCATGGAGGCCGGCATCGGCTACGACTCCACGGTCTACATTCAGGACGCGATCAACGAGGTGCTGAAAACTTTGGCCGAAACGCTCCTTATCGTTATTGCGGTGATTTTTCTTTTCATGGGTTCGCTGCGAGCTGTCCTCGTGCCCGTCGCGGCCATTCCGCTTTCCATTATCGGGGCGTTTTTCCTCATGCAGGTCGCCGGGTTCACGGTGAATCTGCTTACCCTTCTGGCCATCGTTTTGTGCGTCGGCATCGTGGTCGATGACGCCATCGTCATGGTGGAAAACATCGAGCGGCATTTGTCCGAAGGCATGAAACCGTTCCAAGCGGCTATCACCGGCGCGCGCGAACTGGTCGGGCCGGTCATTTCCATGACCATCACCTTGGCCGTGGTCTACGCCCCGATCGGTTTCCAAGGCGGACTGACCGGCGCCCTCTTCCGCGAGTTTGCCTTCACCCTTGCGGGTGCGGTGCTGGTTTCCGGCATCGTGGCCCTGACTGTTTCCCCGGTGATGTGCGCCAAGATGTTCAAGCCCGACTTGGAGGAGCACGGTTTCGCCCGCGTGGTCAACCGCGTCTTCACCCGCCTGCGCGACGCCTACGGCCGCGCCCTCGATGCCGTTCTCGGTTCGCGTCCGGCCGCGTATTTCGTCTGGGTGGTCATCGCCCTGCTCTGCGTCCCCATGTTCCGCATGTCGCCGGCCGAGCTTTCGCCCTCCGAGGACCAAGGCATCATCTTCGGCATCGTCGATGCGCCGGCCAATGCCACGGTGGAAGAAACCGCGCGCTACGCCGAGGCGGCCAACGACATTTTCTTCAGCGAACCCGAGACCGACTTCAGCTTCCAGCTCACCCAGCCGTCCTCCGGCTTCAGCGGCATGCGCCTCAAGCCTTGGAGCGAACGCGAGCGCACGCCGACCGAAATTCTCCCCGGCATTTCGGCCAAGCTGGAAAAAATCCCCGGCATCAGCGTGCGCGCCGTGGTCCCGCCCGCATTGCCCGGAGGCGGAAACTTCCCGGTCGAATTCATCATCGCCTCGACTGCCGAGCCCCAGCAGATCCTCGAGATCGCGCGGGAGTTGCAGCAGAAAGCCGCGGCCAGCGGGATATTCGCCTTCCCGCCGATCATCGACACCAAGATCGACCAACCGGAAGCCGAGTTCCTCATCGACCGCGACAAGGTGGCCTCGCTCGGACTCAACCTCCGCCAAGTCGGCGAGGACATCTCGGCCATGGTCGGCGGCAACTACGTCAACCGCTTCAACATCGGCGGACGCAGCTACAAGGTCATCCCGCAAATCCAGCGCGCCGGCCGCCTCAATCCCGACCAGCTCGAGCGCATCTATGTCACGGGTCCCGACGGACGCCTCATGCCGCTCGGCGCGGTGGCCACGATCAAGGAAACCGCCCAGCCCCGCTCGCTCAACCGCTTCCAGCAGCTTAACGCAGTGAAATTGAGCGGGGTGGCCATCCGTCCGCTCGACCAGGCCCTGACTTTCCTCGAAGACGAAGCGGCCAAGATCATGCCCCCGGGTTATGTCATCGATTACACCGGCGAGTCCCGCCAGTTGCGCGAGGAAGGCGACAAATTCCTCCCGGCTTTCGCCTTGGCTCTTGTCCTCATCTTTTTGGTCCTTGCCGCGCAGTTCAACAGCTTCCGCGATCCTTTGATCATCCTCCTCGGATCCGTCCCGCTGGCCATGTTCGGTGCGCTCGTCTTCACCTTCCTGAAAATGCCCGCGCCCAATGTGCCGTTCTGGACCGATGGATGGACGACGACGATGAACATCTACTCGCAGGTGGGCCTGGTCACCTTGGTCGGCCTGATCGCCAAGCACGGCATCCTCATCGTCGAGTTCGCCAACCAGCGCCAGCGCGCCGGGGTCAACAAACTGGAAGCCGTGCGCGAAGCCGCCCGCGTGCGATTCCGTCCGATCCTCATGACCACCATGGCCACCGTGGCCGGTCACTTCCCGCTGGTGCTGGTCACCGGCGCCGGCGCCGCCGCCCGCAATTCCATCGGGTTGGTGCTGGTCGGCGGCATGGCCATCGGCACCTTGTTCACCCTGTTCATCATTCCCTGCCTCTACATGCTCATGGCGCGGAATACGGCCAAGGAGTCTGGCAACCCTTACGACGCGCCAAGCGCCGCGCCGGCGAAGGCCTGAGACTTCGCTGCAAAGGTGGATCGCGCCCTCCGGGCGCGATTTTGCCTTGAGGAAATCGCGATGGGGACATCGCGATCCACCTTGGGCGATCCTGCAAGCGGCTGCCTTTCATCTTGACCGCGCTGCGCCCCTGACATCATCTGGCCCTTGCATGAAATCGCCCATTCTTCTCCTCGCCGCGGCCGCATTGGTTCTCGCCGGATGCGCCACCCAACCCCAGTCCGGCAATGCCGCGCTGATGA
>CAYQMP010000105.1:0-6327 GCA_964418615.1 uncultured Chthoniobacter sp.
CGGCCGAGCCGGAGCGCTGTTTCGATCAACTCCTCCACCAGCTCCGGGGAGTGAGCACATCCACTTTGGGCCACGAGCGCTTTAACCGCGGCCGCTTCATTTTCTTTCATAGGGATCGGCCAATATGCCCGGTTCTCGGCGGAAATCACGCGAATTCAACGCGTCCCGTTGCCCCCGCGCCGCGGCACTGCTAGTTTCCCCCACCCATGATCGTCGTCATCCGCCCACACACCCCGCCCGCCCAAGTCGAGGAAGTCATTCGCGAAATCGGCCTGCTCGGCTACGCCGCCAGTCCCATCCGGGGCGAATATCAGACCGTGGTCGCGGCAATCGGCGACGAGACGACCCATGCCAGCCTTGAGTCCCTCACCGCCCTGCCCCAAGTCGAGCGCGTCCTGCGCGTGCAGAAGCGCTACAAACTGGCCAGCCGCGAATCCCATCCCGAAGGCTCGATCGTCGATGCCGGCGGGATCAAGATTGGCGGCGACAACTTTGTCCTCATGGCCGGTCCCTGCTCGGTGGAAAACGAGGAACAGCTGATGACCACAGCACGGGCGGTCAAGGCCGCCGGCGCCACCATCCTCCGTGGCGGCGCCTACAAGCCCCGGACCTCGCCTTACGAATTCCAAGGACTCGGACCCGAGGGGCTCAAGCTGCTCGAAGCCGCCCGCGCGGAGACGGGCCTGCGCATTGTCACCGAGGTGCTCGGCGAGCGCGATGTGGACCTCGTCGCCGGCACGGCCGACATCCTGCAGATCGGCGCCCGCAACGCTCAGAATTTCCAACTCCTCATCGCCTGCGCGCGCAGCGGCAAACCCGTCCTCCTCAAACGCGGCATGAGCATGCGCATCGAAGAATGGCTCCTTGCCGCCGAATACCTCCTCGCCCATGGCAACCCGAATGTCATTCTCTGCGAACGCGGCATCCGCACTTTCGAGAACTACACGCGCAACACCCTCGATCTCGCCGCCGTGGCCATCGCCAAGCAGGAAACCCACCTGCCGGTCATCGTCGACCCCAGTCAGGGCTGCGGCCGCGCCGATCTGGTCAAAGTGCTCTGCCGCGGCGCCGCCGCCGTGGGAGCCGACGGACTCATCGTCGAGGTCCACCCCAACCCGGCCGAGGCCCTGAGCGATGGCCAACAGCAACTCGACCCTGCATCATTCGCGGACCTCGTGGCTGGACTGCGCCCCTTCGTTACCGCCGCCGGACGCCGCTTGTAGGCCTCAGCGGTGATCCAACCGCATCAGCATCCACGCCCCGATCCCGATGAAGAGAATGTTCGGGATCCACAAAAGCAGGTAGGGGAAAGCCGCGGCGTCGTCGCGCAGCATTTCGGCCAGGACGACGAAGAAGAAATAGCCGAAGGCCAAGGCCAGACTGATCGCGAAACCGACCGACGTTTCTTTGCGCTGCGCGGTCACGCCGAGGGGCATGGCGATGAGGGCGAAGGCGATGCAGGCCATCGACATGGAAAAACGTTTGCTCATTTCGGTCAACGTCGCCGTCTCGGCGTCCGTCCCCCGCACCTCCGGCAGTTCCTCGCGCAACTCTCCCAGCGTGTAGGAACGCAAAGGCCGCTTTTGCAGTCCCTGCGAGACGAGGTCGTCCAGCGGAATACTGATCGTCGCCTGGGCCACGGAGATGCCGTGGCGGATGGACGCGAGATCGTTGATCCGCTTTTCGTCGCGCTGCTCGAACCGCGTGTCGTCCAAAGTCAGCACCATTTCACCGCTCTCGGCGTCCGCCTCCAACTCGCCTCGGCGCGCGTGGATGATTTGCTTGATGTATCCCTTCTCGTCCTGCTCGACCAAAGTGACATCGGTCAGCGTCTCCCCGTCCTTGCCTCCGACGAAAATCTTCTTCTCGCGAAACTGGTCAACGACCTCGTCGGGAACGAAGAGGGCCGACGGGTTGCTCCGCGCCATGGCGGCCAGCGAGTCGCGCATGGCTTGCTCGGCCTGCGGCGCGACCCGGGCATTGATCCAGAAAGTGAAAAGGCTGAGCAACACCCCGACGGCCAGCACGGGCATGCACACGCGGAACAGGCTGACCCCGCAGGCACGCAGGGCGATCATTTCGTTGTCCGCCGACATCCGGCCGAAGACAAGCAAGACAGCGGTCAAAAATCCCCATGGCACGGTAAAGGCCAGCGAGAAAGGCAGCACGTAGAGCAGGAAAAGCAGGACGTATTTCAGCGGCACGTCGCGGTTGATCAACAGGTCGAGCAACTCCTTGAAAATGTTGCCCAGCACCAGCACCACGCTGAGCACCACCACGCCGTAAAGGGCGGTGACAAACACCGCGCGGCCCACGTAACGGTCGATCAGATTCATTTCGGCAAGAAGCGCGCCCTGCGGACGCGAACCGTGGATCCTAACCACCCCGCCCCGCATTGCAAAGCGTGCCGCGGCGCTTTTCTCATTGAGCCGCCCCTCCCTCCGTTCCACTATTCACGGCCATGTCGGATGCCAATTCCTCACTCCTCGACCACCGGCGCCCCGGTCCCCCCTGCATCTTCGTCATCTTCGGCGCGTCCGGCGACCTGACCAAGCGCAAGCTCATCCCCGCGCTCTTCAACCTCCGCTGCCTCGGGCTCCTGCCCGAGCGCTTCGCCGTGATCGGCGTGGCCATCACCCCGGGCGACGACGCCAGCTTCCGCGCCCAGATGAGCGCGGACATCCAGCAGTTCGCCACCCATCCGGTCGATCAGGCCGAGTGGGACGCCTTTGTTGCCTCCTGCTACTACCTCTCCGGCGACTTCAACGACTCCGCCGTCTTCGCCGCGCTCAAGGAAAAGATCGCCGCCGTGCAAAAGGAGCGCCAGATCCCCGGGCAGAACGTCGTCTTCAACCTCGCCGTAACCCCGACGCTCTTCGGCACCGTCGCCGGGCAACTCGGCGCGGCCGGACTCCTCGAGGAATCTCCGGACGGCTACCGCCGCGTCATCATCGAAAAGCCCTTCGGCCGCGACCTCGACACCGCCCGGGCCCTCAACAAGGAACTGCACAAGAACCTCGACGAATCGCAGATCTACCGCATCGACCACTACCTGGGCAAAGAGACCGTGCAGAACATCATGGTCTTCCGCTTTGCCAACATGATCTTCGAGCCGAACTGGAACCGGCGCTACGTGGACAGCGTGCAGATCACCGTGGCCGAATCCCTCGGCGTGGAGAACCGCGGCGGTTACCTCGACCACTACGGCGTGCTGCGCGACATGGTGCAAAACCACATGCTCAGCGTCCTCTCGCTCATCGCCATGGAACCCCCCGGCAGCATCAGCGGCGACGCCGTGCGCAACGAGAAGGTCAAAGTCCTCGACGCCATCCGCCCGATGGAACCCGAGGAAGTGATCGAAAATTGCGTCCGCGGCCAATACGGCGCCGGCGTCATCGACGGCAACCAGGTCCCCGCCTACCGCGACGAACCCAGCGTCGATCCGCATTCCAACACCGAGACCTACGCCGCCCTGCGTCTCTTCGTCGAAAACTGGCGCTGGGCCGACGTCCCTTTCTACCTGCGCACCGGCAAACGCCTGGCCAAGCACCTCACCCAGGTCGTCATCCGCTTCAAGCGCACCCCGCTCATGCTTTTCGGCGAAAAAGTCACCAGCGACGCCGGGCCGAACGCCCTAATCCTCAACATCCAACCGGAGGAAAGCATTTCCATCCTCATCCGGGCAAAAAGGCCCGGGCCGTCCATCGTGGTCGACAGCATCCCGCTCGATTTCGATTACAGCCAATTCGGACGCCAGTCGCCCGCCACCGGCTACGAAACGCTGCTCCACGACTGCATGATCGGGGACATGACCTTGTTCCACCGCGAGGACAGCGTCGATGCCTCGTGGCGCATCGTGAATCCCATCCTCGACGTCTGGGGTGCCCTCCCGCCCCGCGACTTCCCCGATTACGAAGCGGGATCTTGGGGACCGGCCTCGGCCGACAAACTGCTCGAGCGCGACGGACGGCACTGGGAAAACCCGTCCTGAACCACCCGGCCGTGGCTGTCTCCCGCAAAGATCCGGCCGAGCGCGACTCCGAACCGCATCCCATGCGGCCCGTCCCTTCGGGCGATGGTCCGGTCATTCTCGGCGGCGACATCGGCGGAACCAAAACGTGGCTCGGCATTTTCCGCGCTTCCGGCCGCGACGCCGCCGCGCCCCTCGCCTTGCAGCGTGCGGCCAAGTATTCCAGCAAATCGGCCGCCGGACTAGACCAGCTCATCGCCGAGTTCCTCGAGGACGAACGCGATCCGGTCGACTTCGCCTGCTTCGGTTTACCCGGACCGGTGCGCGGACGCCGCGTGCGTCTGGTCAATTTGCCGTGGGAGGTCGATGCCGATGCCCTCGCGGAACGTTTCCGTTTCAAAGCCGCCTTTCTCATCAACGACCTTGTGGCCAATGCCTACGGCATCGGGGAACTGAGCCCGCGTGATTTCGCCGTGCTCCACGAAGGCGCACCCGATGCCGCCGGCAACATGGCGGTTGTTTCCCCCGGCACCGGACTCGGTGAGGCGGGAATCTTTTGGGACGGACGCAAACACACGCCGTTCGCCTGCGAAGGCGGCCATTGCGACTTCGCCCCGCGCACCGAATTGGAAGTGGACCTCCTCCGCCATCTCTTCGCCCCCTACGGTCACGTCAGCTTCGAACGCGTCCTCAGCGGCAGCATGGGCATTCCCAACATCTACGGATTTCTGCGCGACACCGGGCGAAGTCCGGAGACACCCGCCATCGCCGAGGCGCTGAAGACCGGCGATGCGGGCTCCATCATTTCCAAGGCGGCACTGGATGACTCCTGCCCACTTTGCGCCCAAACCATGGAACTCTTCGCCGGCATCCTCGGCGCGGAAGCAGGCAACCTCGCCCTCAAGACCATGGCCACCGGCGGCGTTTTCATCGGCGGAGGCATCGCCGCGAAAACCCTCCCGCTCCTCCAGCGCCCGCCGCTGCTCGAGGCGTTCTTTGCCAAGGGGCGCTTCGGCGAATTCATGACCAAAATTCCGCTGCGCGTCATTCTCAACGACCGCGCCGCACTCCTCGGCGCCGCACGCCATGCGCTCCACGGGGCGGAACTCATCCCGGCGCGGGCCTGAGTTGTGACCAAAGACGATTTCCGCGCAGCCGCAGCGGAGGCCGGATTCTCCCTCTGCCGCTTCGCCGCGGCGGGCAAAGCACCACACTCGGAAGCTTTGCAGCGCTGGCTGGACGACGGTTGCCACGCGGACATGGCGTGGATGCAACGCACCCGCGAGGAACGCGCCGACCCCGCCCGTTTGCTCCCCGAAGTGAGGACTATCATCGTCCTCGCCGTGAATTATTTCCATTCCGACCTGCCGGCACCGCGGGACGGCGCGGTGCGCGGAAAGATCGCCCGCTATGCGTGGAGCGACGACTATCACGAGGTGATCGGCCCCCGCTTGGCCGGGCTTTGCCGTTTGCTTGCCGACCACGGCGGAACACAGCGCCATTTCGTCGACGGCGGACCCGTCCTCGAACGGGACTGGGCCGACGCATGCGGCATTTCCTGGCACGGCAAGAGCACCATGGCCATCAATCCGCAACTCGGCACGTGGTTCTTTCTCGCCACGATTCTGACCACGCTGGAGTTTGCCCCGGATGAAGCGATCGCCGACCGCTGCGGACGCTGCACGCGATGCATCGACGCCTGTCCCACTGCGGCCATCACCGCGCCTTACCGGCTCGACGCGCGACGCTGTCTTTCCTACCTGACCATCGAAAACAAAGGTCCCATTCCCGCAGAGTTCCGCCGCGCCATGGGTGACCGCATTTTCGGCTGCGACGACTGCCTCGACGCCTGCCCGTGGAACCGCTTTGCCGTCGCCTCACGCGACGCGCAACTGCAGCCACGCACCGCCCTCCTCGAACGCCCGCTCCGCGAGTTCCTTGCCCTCGACAATCGCGGCTTCAAAGAGCTTTTCCGCGACTCTCCCATCCTCCGGGCCAAACGGCGCGGCTTCCTCCGCAATGTCTGCGTGGCTCTGGGCAATGTCGGAACCGACGACGATTTGCCTGCCCTGCACAAAGCGCTGCACGACGAGGAACCCCTCGTCCGCGAGCACGCCGTCTGGGCCATCGCCGAAATCCGGCGCCGGACCGGTCACCACCCCCGCTGCTCCACCGAATCGAGGTAGCGCGAAATGGCGTCATTGCGCCGCGTCGCCGGTTCCGGCGGCAACATCGTGGCCAAATCGACCACCGGCTGTGCCGATGGTGCATTGGCCTGATACCAGTTGAGGTAATCGGTGATTTCGTTGCTCCGGTCGTCGAGGGCCCAGCGCAAATCCTCGGCCTCGCCGAATTTC
>CAYQMP010000106.1:0-6280 GCA_964418615.1 uncultured Chthoniobacter sp.
ATTGTCACTTTCTGTGGTTTGGTGGCGCGGCTGACCAAGGTCGCGGTCGAAAGACGGGCCTTGTCGTGGAGAATGAACTCGTCGCCGGCGGTGCCGACCTCGAAAGGGGCCAGAGCTTCGCCGCGCAGGACGACCTGCGCACCCGTCGAGTCATTGATCCCGGGTCGGATGACTTCGCGCGCGGGCTCTCCCGCCACTTCGGGCGCGTAGCGGACAAGAACATTGGTCGAGGCCCCGCGGGGCAGTTCGATCACTTGGTTGCCGATGATTTCGAACGGCGGCTTGGTGCGGCAGTCGATTTGCAGGAAACCTCCGCCGGCGTTGGTCAACCCCAACGGTAGCGTCATGCTCTCGCCGGCTGCCGCTTGAAAATCGAGCACGGACGGGGCAGCGAGCACCGGGGGACGGTCCATGATATTGATGCGCACGGTTGCCGGTGCGCTGACGCCGCCGCCGCCCCGCACGGCTCGGGCGCGGAAGGTGAATTCGTCGGACATGCTTTCGTCGGAATTGTCATGCGAATAAATCACCGAGCCGTCGGTGGAGAGGGACACGCGGTCGGGGTCGGGTTGCGTGACTGTGGACAGGGCGCCGTGCCGCGGAGAGTTAGCGATGACGTATTCGACCGGATTGTTGCCTTGGAACCCGCGCAGGGTGATTTGGATGCGCTCGCCCCGCCAGACCGAGATGTTGGTCGAAACGGCAATCGGCGGCTTCCAGAGCCCCTTTTTTGATTGCGCGAGCAAGTCGGGCGCGGAAAGGGACGCGCCGAGCACGGCGGTGAGGAGAAACAGGGGCAGCCGCACGTGGGAATCAAAGCGAATGGGATTGAAAATGGCGAGTGGAACCCTACGTTGCGACGCATGGGACGACGCTTCGGATGCCTCCTCGTCGCGGCGGCGGCAGGCTTTTTGCCGGCGGTCTTTGCCGTGGCACAGGAAGCGGAGGAGTCGGCACCGAAATCCCCGGGCGAAATCATTCTCGTGCAGGATCCGCCCAAAGTGGTGCCTCGCGTGCTCGATCAAGCCACCTTGGAGAACACGAGCGTGGTCGTCTCACTCGGACGCCAGAGGGCTTATCTTTATGTCGGCAGCGAGGCCGCGATCGACACCCCGGTGTCCACCGGCAAGCGCCGGGGGCAAACGCCGGCGGGGCGTTATACAATCACCAAGAAAACAGCAACCTACACCTCGAACCGCCACGGGGATTTCGTCGATGCTGCCGGAAATGTGGTCCGCTCGGGGGTGAGCACGCGGATCGACGCGGCGCCGAGCGGCACGGTTTTCCGTCCGGAACCCGTCCGATACCACATGGCGCTGAACGACGAAGGCCTCGCTTTGCAGGCCGGCAGGTTGCCCGGTTATCCGGCGGCGGATACCGCGGTGCGTTTGCCGGCGGATATCGCTCCCCTCATTTTCCAGCGCGTGCAGGAGGGAACGCTGGTCAAGATCGAGGAGTGAAGTCTGCGCCTCAGCGCCCGATGCTTTTCAGCGGAACGCCGGCGAGGAGTTTCTTTTCGATCGACTCGAGGGAGACGCCTTTGGTTTCCGGGACGAGGGCGAGGAAGAAGACGATGAACAAGGCATTGAGCGCGCCGTAGAGGAGGAAGGTGTTCCCGGGGCCCAGGGTGTTGAGCATGGTCAGGAAGGTCATGCCGACGATGGCGTTGGCCGTCCAATTCGTCGCCGTGCTGCAGGTGATGCCGAAGTCGCGCCCGGCCAGCGGGAAAATTTCCGCGCAGAGGATCCAGATGATCGGACCCGCGCTCATGGCGAAGCCGATGATGAACACGACGAGCGAAGCGATGGCCAGATAGCTCATGGTCATGTCGTGCGTGGCGCCGCCGAGTCCGAGGTGGAAGATGGAGCCCAGCGAGAGCATGCCCGCACCCATCACGGTGAAGCCGGCATACATGATCGGCTTGCGTCCGAGCCGGTCGACGAAGGCGATGGCGATGAAAGTGGCCAGCACGTTGATCGTCCCGACCAGCACGGTGCCCCACATTTGCTCGGCCGTGGTGTCGAAGCCGGCTTCCTGCAGGATGCGCGGGGCGTAATACATGATGACATTGATTCCGGTGAATTGCTGGATGACCTGCAATCCGACCCCGAGAAAAATGGCGCGGCGGAAATTCCGGTTCTGCTTGAACAAGGCGAAGCCCTTCTGCTCGACCTGCAAGCTGGCCTCGATCTCGGCCAACTCCCGCTCGGCCTCCTGCTCGGTGCTGGCCAGACGGCGCAAAACCTCGAGCGCTTTGGGTCCGCGCTTTTTCAAGACCAGCCAGCGCGGGCTCTCCGGGAGAAGAAGCATCCCGAGAAACATGAGCACGGCCGGGATGGCGATGATCCCGAGCATCCAGCGCCAAGGCATGGCGAAGTAGCCCTCCATGACCATCTGCCCGCGTCCGCCGGCCAAAGTGCTGACCGACTCGCTCAGCTTGGTCGCCAGCGGCTGCAGGTTGGCGTAGGAAGCGAAGAAGGTGTCGCTGAGGAAGGCGAGCACGATGCCGATGGTGATCATCAGCTGATACATCGAAATGAGCGCGCCGCGCACGCTCTGCGGGGCGATTTCCGAGAGGTAGAGCGGGGCGACAAACGAAGCCATGCCCACGGCGATGCCGAGGAAGAAACGCGCGCCGATGAGGAAGCCGGGCGAGGGCGACAGCGCGCAAAAGACGGAGCCGACGGCGAAGACCAGCGCGCTGACCAGAATCGTGCCGCGCCGCCCGAAGCGGAGAGAGAAGAAGCCGCTGAGCAACACGCCGAAGACCGCACCCCACAGCAGGGCGCTGACGATGTGTTCGACCCGCGTGTCGTCGATCTGGAAATCCTTTTGGATGAATTCGTTCGCGCCCGAGATGACGCCGACGTCGAGGCCGAAGAGGAGCCCGGCCAAAGCCGCGGTGAAGCCGACGAAGTAGACGATGGCTTTGATTTTCCCGTGAGGTTGCGGGGTGGACGGGCCGGCGGGGGGGACGACAGCGGACATATTGGAGTGGGAGTTTGGGGGTGAGGGTTGTGAGGGGAGGGGAATCAGATCCAAGTGCCGTCGGGAATAACGGTGTTCTTCGGGATGATGATGATGCCGTCGCGGATAAAATAATTCTCGCCGTCGTGGTTGTCGGGCTTGCCATCCGGGCTGATAACCACGCGTTCACCGATGCGGGCATTTTTATCGACGATGGCGTCGCTGATCGTGGTGTTGCGTCCGATGCCGATGGGCGGAGCCCCCGGTGGCGCCGAGGTCTGGGATTCGTAGTAGTCCGCGCCCATGAGAACGACGTTTTTGAGCACGGAGCCGCTTTCGATGATGCTGCGGATGCCGACGACGCAGCGGTCGAGCGTGGCGTCGGTGATGATGCATCCGTCCGAAACCACGGCGCGGCTCACGTTGGCGGCGTTGATCTTGCTCGCCGGCAGGAAGCGCGGACGCGAGTAAATGCCGGCGCCGGGACGGTAGAAACTGAAGGAGGGTTCGATTTCGGCCAAGGCGAGGTTGGCCTCGAAGAACGAGCGGATGGTGCCGATGTCTTCCCAATAACCTTGGAAGACGTGCGCCTGCACGCGGCGGTCTTTGATTGCCTCGGGAATGATGTGTTTGCCGAAGTCCTCGTGTTTGTTGGCCAGACAGGCCTCGAGCACGGAGCGATTGAAAAGATAGATGCCCATGGAGGCCTGATAGCGGTCGGCGTCGGGCGGGAGTCCGAGCTCCCCGGCCACGGCCGGCGGGATGCGCAGGCTATCAAGCAGAGCAGGCTCGCTCGGCTTCTCAACGAAACGCGTGATGCGCTTGTGGTCGTCGGTCTGCATGATGCCGAAGCCCTCGGCGTCGTGGCGGTTGACCGGCAACGTGGCGATCGTCAGCTCGGCGTCCGAGGCGAGGTGGCTCTCCATCAGCTCGCGGAAGTCCATCTGGTAGAGCTGGTCTCCGCTCAGGATGAGGTAATAGTCCCACGGCTTCTCGAGGAAGTAATTGAGGTTCTGCCGCACCGCGTCGGCCGTGCCCTGATACCAGCCGGCGCCGGTCGGCGTTTGCTGGGCGGCGAGAATTTCGACGAAGCTGCCGGCGCTGAAGATGTCGAATTTGTAGGTGCCGTTGATGTGCTGGTGGAGCGAGGCGGTGTTGAACTGGGTCAGCACGTAAATGCTGCGGATGCCGGAATTGAGGCAGTTGCTGATCGGGATATCGACCAACCGGTATTTGCCGCCGAGCGGAACGGCCGGCTTGGAGCGGTCCTTGGTCAGGGGAAAGAGGCGCTTGCCGGCACCTCCGCCCATGATGATCCCCAATGTCCGCGCGAGAGCGGCATTGACCCGGGGAGCGTCGACGGCTGCCATGACCTTGTAGGGGTTCGCGCAAAAGCGGCCGCATGTCACGCCGGGATTTATCGCATTCGGCAGGGAGCGATTCCCGTGGTTGCCACGGGTTCCGGGATATCGCACTATTTCCGATTACCTATGTGCGGCATCGTCGGTTACGTCGGCCCGGCCGAAGCAGCCCCCATCCTTTTGGACGGGCTGCGTCGGTTGGAATATCGCGGCTATGATTCGGCCGGAGTGGCTCTCGGCAACAACGGCTCGTTGGAAATCCTCAAGTCGGTCGGCCGCATCCAGAACCTCGCCCAACTGGTCGCCGACCACCCGGTGCACAGCACCCGCGGGATCAGCCACACGCGCTGGGCCACGCACGGCGCGGTGACCGGCGAGAACGCCCACCCGCATACCGATCAGAGCGGACGCATCGTGCTGGTGCACAACGGCGTCATCGAGAACTACGAAAAGCTGCGCGAGGAACTCGAGCGCGAGGGACACGTTTTCCAATCCGAAACCGACACCGAGGTCCTCGCCCACCTCATCGGCAAATACGCCATCCAACTCGGCGAACCCTCCGCCGACCATCTGGTCGAAGCGGTGCGCATGGCCTTGCGTGAAGTCCACGGCACCTACGGCATTGCCGTGATGCATCGCGATGTGCCCGACCTGCTCATCGGTGCACGCCGCGGCAGTCCGCTCGTTCTCGGCGTGGGCAAAGGGGAAAATTTCCTGGCCAGCGACCCGCTCGCTTTGGTCAACCACACGCGTGACGTCGTTTATTTGAAGGACTTTGAAATCGTCCTCCTCCGTCCGGACAGCTTCCAAATCCAATCCCTGGCCGGCGACGGACGCGAATACGAGATCAGCACGGTCGACTTCGATGCGGAGGAAGCCTCCAAGGGCGACTACCCGCATTTCATGCTCAAGGAAATCTTCGAGCAGACAGCCACCGTGCGCGACGCCATGCGCGGGCGTCTTTCCGCCGAGGAAGCCACCGCCAAGTTGGGCGGCCTCAATATGACACCAGCCGAATTGCGCGAAGTCGAACGCATCATCCTCATCGGTTGCGGCACGGCCTACCACGCGGCCATGGTCGGCGAATACGCCATGGAGAGCCTCGCCTGCCTGCCCACCGAGGTGGAGATCGCCAGCGAGTTCCGTTACCGGAACATGCCGCTCGACAAATACACGCTCACTTTTGTCATCAGCCAAAGCGGCGAAACCGCCGACACCTTGGCCGCGCTGCGCGAAAGCCAGCGCAAAGGCCACCGCACGCTCGGTATCTGCAACAACGTGGCCAGCACCATCGCCCGCGAAAGCGACGGCGGCGTCTACATGCACGCCGGACCGGAAATCGGCGTGGCTGCGACGAAATCTTTCACTTCGCAGGTCACCATCCTCACGCTGCTCTCGCTGCTCATGGGCCGCATCCGCAACCTCTCCAGTTCGGACGGCCTGCGCATCATCGAAGAGCTTGAAAGTCTTCCGGACAAAGTAGCCCGCGTGCTGGAGATGAACCCGCACCTGCCCGAGGTCGCCGAGAAATACACCAATGCCCACGGGATGCTCTTCATGGGCCGCCAATTCCAATACCCCGTGGCCATGGAGGCCGCCCTCAAACTCAAAGAGATCAGCTACATGTCGGCCTCCGGCTACCCGAGCGCCGAGCTGAAACACGGCGTCATCGCCCTGATCAACCCCGACATGCCCTCCGTCTTCATCGCCCCCGATGACGCCCTCTTCGAAAAAAACGCGAGCAACATCCAAGAAGTCCGCGCCCGCAAAGGCCCGGTCATCGGCGTCGGCACCGAGGGCCACGGTGGCTTGGAAAAAATCACCGACGACATCCTCTGGGTCCCCTCGGCACCGGACTACCTCATGCCCGTGCTGACAATCATCCCGCTCCAGTTGCTCTCCTACCACATCGCGGTCAACCGCGGTTGCGACGTCGACAAACCGCGCAATCT
>CAYQMP010000107.1:0-6266 GCA_964418615.1 uncultured Chthoniobacter sp.
ATAGAAGCCGGACTGCGGCGACCACGGTTGCAACCAGAAGAGGGAAAGCAGAAGGGTAACCGCACTGCCGGCCAGCAGGCCGCGGTGCCGTTCGACGAAACGCGCCGCCCCGCGGCTGGCGCGGAACAGAAGCGGCGGGGCCACCGGTGGGCGGGCGGCCAGCACGATGCGCAATGGCCACGTGGCCAGCAGCGCGGAAGCAACGAGGCCGGTGCCGACGAGGACGCCGAGTTCCCGCAGGGCAGGGAACGAGGTCAGGGCGAGAAAGTAGAACGCCGAGGCCGTGACCGCGGCACTGAACCAGATGGCGCGCCGCAGCGTGCGCCAAGCCGCGTCATCGTCGCGGTGCGGCGAACCGAAGTGATGGTAGACGAGGATGCTGTAGTCCATGCCCACACCGAGCAGGATAGACGCGAAGCCGATGCTTATGACATTGAGACTTCCGAAAAAGACACGCGCGGCAACCAGTCCCGCGAGGAGGGCAAAAAATTGCAGGAACATGATCCATCCCAGCGGACGGAGAGTCCGGTAGAAGATCCAGAAAGCGCCGACAAGCAACACGGCGGCAGCGCCGACCATGAGCAGGATGTCGCCGCGCATTTGGCGCGCGATGTCGGCATTGAAGACCGGCCGCCCGGTGAGGAGGATTTTTCCGGAGGCCCGCTCCGGAAGGTTGCGGCGGAGCATGTCGACAAAATCGGCATCGGCGGCGCTGTCCGGCAGGGCGGCGGCCGGGGTGACGACAAGGAATTCCGGCAGGTCATCGGCGGGCGGTTCGAGCGAAGCGGGTAAGAGTCCGAGCGGATCGAGTTGCAGTCGGACGATGTCGAAAGGATCGACGGCGCCGGCCAAGCGCGCAGGGATTTCCTGCAGGCTCTTTTCGACGGCTGCGGGTTCGAGGGCTTCGGCGACGCGGTTGAAGACCGGAGAATCCGCATGGAGGAGCATCCATGCAGCGAGGGCTCCGGACTGTTCTTCGAGTTGCTCCCCCGGAGTGGTCACTGCGGCAACCGCGGGGATAGCGGCGAGGGCCGCGCGGGTTTGCGCGAGCAAGCGGGCGCTTTCCGCCGGAGGTAACGCGGGATCCGGCACGGCGAAGACTTCATTTTCGCCGGCGGCGAGGCTTGCGTAGGTCTGGACGCCCCGCACGCTGGGAAGATCCGGCGGCAGGATGGGGAGCAGTTCCGTCTCGAAGCGGATGGTCAGAGCGGCCCAGAGCCCGGCTGCCGCCAAGGCGGCGAGGAAAAGGGTTCCCGGAAGGGAGCGCAGGAGAGCCATGTGCGGGACGCGGGACCGCGGGTCAGCGCACCGACGGGATCGGCGGGACGATGTCGAGGCGGCGCTGGAGGCGGCAGAACGCGTCGAAGAGGCGGAGACGGATGCGGTCGGCCATACCCGGTTCGGTTTGGCCTCCGACCAGACGGGCGACGCTGCGGGGGATTTGCAGGACGGGTTGGGGACTCATGAAGACTTCGAAGCCGGCACGGTCGTAGAAAGCACGGATGAGCCGGGCGTAGCGGTTCATCCATGCGGTCACGCGGCGGGTGTAGGCGATGCGCTCCCACGGACGGAGGGATCTTCCCGAGTGTTCCGCTTTGAGCAGGAGGTCGGCGGCGCGCAGGCCGGAGCGGAGGGCGAGCATCACGCCGGAGGAAAAAATGGGATCGACGAATCCCGCGGCGTCGCCGGTGAGAAGAATGCGTCGCGTGGCGAAGGAGCCGAACTTCCAACTGTAATCGCCGGTGGCCCGCAAAGGCGTGGTCCGTCGTGCGTCGCGCAAGCGCGCGGCCGCGGCGGGGGCGGAGGCAAGGGCTTGGTCGAAGATGGCAGCGAGGTCTTCAGCACTTCCCCCTTTGACTTGATCCGAAGGGAGGACAAGTCCGACGGACATCCGGTCGCCGGCCAAGGGGATCAGCCAGAACCATCCGCCGGCGGCACGCACGATGGTGATGTGGCCCTCGGCTTTGCCTTCGTGTCGCACGGCACCTTCGAAGTGGGCGTAGATGGCGACCCGGCGGGCCTTTTGCGTGACGCGGCGGCGCAGACCGGCGCGGGATCCGGCGAAGGCGCAGCGTCCGCTGGCGTCGATGATCCACCGCGCATCGAGTTCGAGCGGCCCTTGCGGACTTTCCGCGCGAAGGGTCATCTGCGCGGCGTCCGGTTGGGAAAGGGACGTCACGCGGGTTTCTTCGTGCACGCGGCAACCGCTTTCGCGGGCATGCCCGAGGAGGAGTTGGTCGAACGAGGCACGCTCCACCTGGTAGGTGAATTCGTGCTGCGGGGCGAGGTTGTCGCCGAACCAAAGCCGGTGGCTGCGTTCGCCATCCGCGGTGGCGAACTCGGCGCCGTATTTGCGGAGAAAACCGGCGCCTTCGAGTTTGTCCCACACACCGATTTCCTTGAGCAGGTCGTTGCCGTGGGGAAGGAGGGACTCGCCGATGCAGAAGCGGGGAAATTTTTCTTTTTCCAGAATGGTGACGCGCAGTCCTGCCTTGGCGAGACGCGTTCCCGCAGCGCTGCCGGCCGGTCCGCCGCCGATGATGGCGACGTCGCAGGACTCGCGGTGCATCGTCATGGCGAAGGCGGAGCGGCGAGGCGCTGCTCAATCCAGCCGTGGAGCACGCCGAGGCTCTGCAAGGCGTCGCGGGCCGTGGCCGGATCCCCGATGGGAAGCCCGAATTCTTTCTCCACGGCGATCGACATTTGCAGGGCGTCGAGGGAGTCGAGGCCGATGCTGTCGGGTCCGAAAAGCGGGGTGTCGGCCAGAATGGTTTCCGGGTCGACTTTGACCATGCAATTTTCCACCAGCATGGTCTTGAGACGGTCAATAGTTACTTCAGCCATCGTGAAATTCCCAATTTAGGAATTTCGGCCTCCAAGTAAAGACCGTGCTGGTCAGGCCGGTGGCAAGACGGTGCGGTAGCCCAGTTGCGAGCAGCGTCCGAGCAGTTTCTCCAGAGTGCGGGCGCGCGTGCCGGGGCGGAGTCCGGGAAGCGGTCCCTCGTGGAGGAGGACGATGGATCCCGGACGCAATCCTTGCATGATTGCTTGGACAACTCTCTCCGGTTGGTGCGCCACGCCGTCATATCCGCGCACCGACCATCCGGCCATGCGCAAACCGGCGTGTTGCGCCGCGGCATGGACGAACGGGTTGGCCAGCCCGGCGGGCGCGCGGAAGAAGCGCGGGTTTTGCTTGGTCACTTCACGGATGGCGTCATTCGCCGCGGAAATTTCTTGGCGCGCGCAGGCCGGCGTGGCCGCCCAGAATGAAGCGGCGGGATGCGACCAAGTGTGGTTCTGCAAATCATGGCCGGCGGCGATGACGGCACGGGCTGCTTCCGGATAGCGCCAAACTTTTCGTCCGATGGCAAAAAAACTGGCCCGCGCTCCGTGGCGGTCGAGCACGTCGAGGATTTCCGGCGTATCCTGCGGATCGGGTCCGTCGTCGATGGTTAGCCAGAACTCTCGCTTGTCCGTCGAAAGGCGCCGCATGACCGGTCCGTTCCACGGACAATTGGGCACGAGCGTCGGGGCGAGAAAACTTGCCGCAGCCAGCATGCCGCAGCGGTGGGCTGCCCGCGGTCGGCGCCGCAGGACTTGGACCAGCGCGGCGCTGGCCGCAGTCGCCGCGAAGCCGAGGGTGATCTTGCGCCGCAGGTCGGCTCTCATGGCAGGGAGAGAGGTGCCCGCCGGTGATAGCGGAACAGGCGCGGGGCAAGCAGGAGCGAGCGCAGCACCAAGCCGGCGTGGACGCGCGCGAGAAGAAGATTGTCGCGCAGGTAGTCGAAGTGGCTGACCCCGCCGCGATCGGAAGAGTGATAATGCACGCGGGTGGGAAGATTGAGCGGGGGAACTCCGCGCCAGTAGAGGCGCACGGCGAGCTGGGTATCGAAGTCAAAACGGCGTCCGGTGCGAACGGACCGGAGGATCTCCCAGGCCGGGACTACCGGGTAAACGCGGAGCCCGAAGAGCGAGTCGTCGATCCCGCCCCACCAGGTCTCGAGGTTGGCGAACCAATTGCCGGCGCGGCGGCCTATGACACGGAGTGCGGGTGCGTCCGCGCCGAACACCGGACGCCCCAAAATCATGGCCTCCGGGTGGGCCTGCGAGGCCGCCATGAATTTGGGAAGATCCGCCGCTTCGTGTTGTCCGTCGGCATCGAAGACCGCCGCGTGGGTCCAACCTCGGGCGCGGGCAAACTCCAAGCCGGTGAGAACGGCGGCGCCTTTGCCGCGGTTTTCGGGATGCGAGATGATGTGGAGGTTTTCTTCCGTCGCAGCCAGTTCGCGGACGGCCATGCAGCTGCCGTCGGTCGAGCCGTCCACGACCACAAGCACGGGACGCCAGTGCGCCAGCACTTCGCGAACGGTGCGTTCAAGCAGCGGCCCGGAATTGTAGGTGGGGATGATGATCCCCCGGTGCAGATCGTGCGTCATGCCGCGCGCCGACGAACCCCGTTTTCGTCGCGGACCAAGAATGCGCGGAAGTGTTCCTCGACTTCGGCGGAGCAGGCCCGCGGGTCTTCGTCGCGGGAGGGATGGAAGATCCGCGAGGCGGTCAGCTGGTAACGGATGGGGCACGGGGCGGGACGAAAGAAGCGGAAGTCGCGACCGAAATAATCCGAGTCGCACTCGATGAGGACGGTCCGGATGGGCGCGCCGGCGCGGGCCGCGGCGAGAGCGAATCCGTGGCGGAACGGTCCGACGGGCGAAGCGCAGGTGCGGGTGCCTTCGGGAAAGACGAGCACGTTGCGCCCGGCGGCCAAACGATCGCGGGCGTCGCGGACCATGGAAAGGGGTGTGTCGTTGCGGATGAAACCGCAGAGTCGCGCCGCGCCGGACATGACGGGATCACGCAGCAGGCGGGAGTTCATCACGCAATCGAGCCCGGGCAGGAGCGTGCAGAGCAGGACGGCGTCGAGGATGGACGGATGGTTCGGGGCGATGACCGAACCGCGCCACGAGCCGGCGTCTTCGAAGCCGGAAACGTCCAATTCGATGATGCCCCAGCCGAGCAGCAGGGCGACGTAGTGGTCGAAGCGGCGGTGGAGAGCCAGACGCGCGATGTCCGCGGAGATTCCCGGACCGAGGGCGGCGCGGAGGGTGAATCCCAGACCCGAAGCGATGAAGAAAAGGTGAGCCGCCGCTTGTCGCCAATAGGGCACGCGCCGGTTTTTCGCCACCGCGCCCGGACTGCGGGGAACCGGATTTTCCAACTGGATCGTGGAGGGCGTCATTTGCAAGATGCGGTGCGTCGGCAGGCTAGAGGGCCGGGGCGCGTTTTACCATGATTGTCATCAACTTTGGCCGGAGGCGCGAGTGTTGAGAAGGCGCTCTTTCGATGTCGTCGTGGCCGGTGGAGGGCCTGCCGGGGTCTCCGCCGCGGTCTCGGCCGCACGGCTCGGAGCACAAGTGCTCTTGGTCGAGCGCGATGACGGCCTCGGCGGCAATGTGCGTGCCGCGCAGGTGCATAGCATTTGCGGGCTTTACCGCATCGCGGAGGGGCCCGAGGCCGAACCGTTGCAGGGCGGTCTGGCCATGGAATTCGCGCGGCGGCTCTTGTCGTCCGGTGGCGCCTGCGGGCCGCGGCGTTTCGGCCGGCTCGACATTCTTTTGCACGAGCCGGAGGCGTTCGCGTCCATGTGCCGGAGCTGGGTAGCCGACGAATCCGGGGTCGAAGTCATGACCGGCGCCCGCGTCGTCGGCGGGGAGACGGAAGGCAGGGAGGTGAAGTCGCTGCGGGTCTCGGCCGCGGCGGGAGATTTTTCGATCGAGGCCGGTGCCGTGGTAGAGGCCACGGGGGATGGAAACTTCGCGGCGGCGGTCGGACTGTCTTCGGATCGCGCCGCCGCCCCGGATCTGCAGCGGCCGGCTTATATTTTCGGTCTGTCGCCCGTGGCTGCGGAAGCTTTGGAGCCGGATGCCCGGCTGGCTTTGTCCGCCCGCTTGGTCGCCGCGGTGCGGGATGGCCGGCTCGCCCGGGAAGTTTTGGGTGCGGTGGTGCGGCCGACCTGCGTGGACGGGCTGGTCCGGGTCACACTCGATCTCGAAGCGGGGGGAGCGGATTACGATCCGTTGGACGAGGAACAGGTCCGCCGCCTGACTGCCGTGGCGGAGAAATCGGCCTGCACCCTGGCCGATTTTCTGCGCCGCGAGGTGTCGGGCTACGAGCGGGCGGAGATATGCCTGCAGCCGGCACGCATCGGGATCCGGGAGAGCCGGCGAGTGGCGGGAAAGTATGTCATAAGCGCCGCGGATGTGCTGTCC
>CAYQMP010000108.1:0-6202 GCA_964418615.1 uncultured Chthoniobacter sp.
CTTGCGCGGTGAGGCAGGCCAAAGCGGTCGCGGCGAGGAATCCGGAACGGTTGGCTGCGCCGATCATGCCGCGGGCCATATCCTTGACCGGTTCCGTGGCGAACTCCGCTTCGCGCGGTTCGCGGACAAACAACACCCCCGTGGCATCGGCCGCAGCCAAACGCCAATCGGGCGACTCCCCGAGGTGGCGGGCGAGGGGTGCGTAGTCGGATTTGTCGCCCAGCAACCACGCGGCGCGGTAACGCACCCGGCGGTCTTGGGCACGCCACAGCGAGTGCTCACGTCCGAGGTTCAGCGCCTCGGGTTCCTCGACGCGGGGCGGCAATGGTCCGCTGAAACGCGCCAAGGCCAGACCAGCAGGATTGAGGTAAACGGGGCCGTCGGACGGAAGGGCGTCGCGGGTCAATGTCGGACGCACCATGGCGTCCGTCATGGCCAAATTATACCAGCGAGGCAGCCCTTCAGTGGCGGCCAAGGCGACCAGCGCGGCTGCGGCGGCCAAGGCCGAAGCTTGCATCCACCATCGGATGCGGAAGCCGAATCTTTGGAGGTGCTCGCGAACCACCGGCCAGCAGGGGATCATCCAGAGCGCCCCGGCCCACCAGTAGGCGCTTTGGCCCGCGGCCGTGCAGAGAAAGAGGAGGCCTGGCGCCACGACGCGGCTCCACACGCCGTCCTTGTGAGTGGCTCGCAAGGCGAGGCCGAAAATGAGCAGTGTGACGAGCAGGGCAATAAGACCGGTCGGGCCGAGCGGCGGTTGCGGCGACCAGCGGATGAATTGCCAAACCTCCGCCCAGACGGACCAACCGCGAGGAGTCAGGTTGACCACGGCCAGACAGACCGCGCCGATTGCCCAGCGCGCGCGTCCCGGCCACGCGTGGGTCAGACCGAGTGCGGCCGCTCCCGCGAGGGGCAGGGCGCCGGGAGAAAGCCACACGGCGAGCCATGCGGCGACGGGCAAGCTCAGCATGCCCTTGGTCTCCGGCATGCGGGTCGAGGCGAAGTGCCAGAGCGAGAGAACAAGGACGGCCAAACCGAATCCGGACAAGCCGGCCGCCGGGGAGGAAAGCAGGATGGCGATGAGAGCAGGAACCAAGGGAGCCAGTCCGCGCCAAGCGCGTGGCTTGAGGGCGAAGAGCCAGCAAAGCACGGATAGCCAAGCCACAATGATGTGCGCGTTTTGCCAACCGCGGGGACCGGCCACAGCGTAGGGGATTTCGGCGAAGGCGGCGGACAAAGTTCCCGGAGCCCACGGTGCGAATTGCGTCAGACGCCAAGCACCCACCATTTCGGCGGTGTCGGGCCCGATCCAATCCGGTCCGCGCACGGCGATGAGCGCGGCAAGGGTGGCGAGGGCGGACGCACCCAAAGCCAGCGCGAGGCGCCAAGGGCTGCGGGTTTTTTCGGTGTCCGGCATGACGGACGATGATTCGGAGGAGGGCGGCGGTTGGCAAGTGCCGCTTGCGCTGAGGGCGGGGCGCGCTTATTCCTCGCTCATGATTCGCACATTGGCCATTATTCCGCTCATGCTTTCATTTCTCGGATTGAAGACGCCGGCCGGCGCGTTGTCCGTCGGCGACGAGGCGCCGCGTATCGCCGCTCAAGATCAAAATGGCGCGACCGTCGAACTCGCCGAAGTCTACGCGAAGGGGCCGACTTTGGTTTATTTTTACCCCAAGGCCGACACGCCGGGCTGCACCGCCCAAGCCTGCTCGTTGCGCGATGCCTTCCCCGATTTCAGCGCGGGTGGCGTGCAAATCCTGGGGGTCAGTGCGGATACCGTGGAGTCGCAAAAGAAATTCGCGGAGAAATACAATCTGCCCTTCACCCTCTTGGCCGATGCCGACGGCGCGGTGGCCAAAGCGTTCGGTGTTCCCACGGCAATGGGCTTCGCCAAACGCCAGTCGTTCATCGTGAAGGACGGCAAAATCGCCTGGATCGTGACAAGCGCCAAAACCGGCGACCACGCTGCCGAAGTCAAAGCGGCGTTGCAGGACCTCGGACTGGGCGGCGAGGGGAGCTGACCCGACGCCTCAATCCGCCGGGCAAACAGCGCCGTCGCGGATTGTCCAGTGGATCGCTCCGTCGCCGTCCTCCAGCCACTGCCAAGTGGTGGTGGTGAGGATGCGCTGTGAATCCGCAGGAAGAGCGGCGAGCAAACGCCGGCGCCGCTCGGTGTCGAGTTCCCCGAAGACGTCGTCGAGCAGATAGATCGGGGGAGAGCCCCGCCGGCTACGGATGAGTTCGGCTTGGGCCAGTCGAAGGGCGAGGGTGAGTGTGCGCTGCTGTCCTTCGCTGGCGTAAGTCGCCGCCGCCGCGCCGTCCAACTCCAAGACAACATCATCACGGTGCGGACCGACCACGGTTTGGCGAAGACGTCGTTCCTCGGGGGCGCTGGCTTCCAGCGCGGCCGCCAAGTCCTCGCCGCCGGAACGCTCGTAGCGCAGTCCGCACGACTCGCCGCGCGGACTGATCGCCGCGACGTGCTTGGCGACAAGAGGGGCCAACCCCGCGCAGAGTTCCTCGCGGACGCCCCCGAGGTATCGGCCCGCCGCGAGGAGCGGTCCGTCATAAGCGCAAACCTCGCGCCCGCGGTGCGGACCTTCCTTGAGCAGGAAATTGCGCGAGCGCAGGGCGCGCTCGTAGGCGCGGAGGTTTTTGAGATACCCCGCGTCGCACTGGCTGCCGAGGAAGTCGAGGAAGCGGCGTCGTTTGGAAGATGTGCCGCGCACCAGTTCGATGTCCTCATTGGAAAAAAAGGCGACCAGCCCCGTGCGCAGATATTCGTCGGATTTGCGCTGCGGCAACTCGTCGAGGAAAAGCTTGCGGCCCTCGGTCTTGGAGAGGTGGCAGGCCATGGCGCGGTCGCCGGCGCGTCCGGACAGCGAGAAGCCGTCTGCCCCGTGGCGCACCGCTTCGGCCAGAGCACCGGCCCGGGGTGATTGGAGGCGCAGGAGAATGCAGATCGCCTCCAGCAGGGAGGACTTGCCGCTGGCATTGGGCGCGCTCAACAGGTTCAAGCCCGGCGCCGGACGGAACTCGGTCCGGGTGAAGCAGCGGAAGTCGTGCAGGGCGAGCGAGCCGATGACCATGGTTTGCCAGTGTCTCTTTTTCCCGGCGAAAAGCCAGACGCGACCAAAGAGGAATTGAAGGCGGACGGGCCGCGCCCCAACATGGGCGGCTCCATGCAATCGCTGCCCGGTTTCCGCGACTTTTTCCCGTCCGACTGCGCGCGCCGGAATTACATCACCGGCACGTGGCGCCGGGTGGCGCGCTGCTTCGGCTTCCGCGAATACGACGGACCGACCCTCGAGCCGCTCGACCTTTACCGCAAAAAGAACAGCGGGGGCGAAATCCTCGGGCAGTTGTTTTCCTTCACCGACAAAGGCGAACGCGAAGTGGCACTGCGCCCGGAAATGACCCCGACGGTGGCGCGCATGCTCATCGCCAAGGCGCGGGAATACCGCAAGCCGATCAAGTGGTTCAGCATCGCGCCATTTTTCCGCTACGAGAAACAGCAGAGCGGCCGGCTGCGCGAATTCCTGCAACTCAACTGCGATCTGGTGGGCGACGACTCGCCGGCCGCCGACGCCGAAATGGTCGCCTTGCTCATCGAAACACTGCGCGCTTTCGGACTAACCGAAAACGACATCGTCGTGCGGGTGAGCGACCGGAAGGCATGGATGGAATTTCTCGCTGCCAAGGGGATAACCGACGAAGCCAAGGCCCGCGAGGCACTGGCGGTGATCGACAAACTCGAGCGCGAGAGTCCGGAGGAGTTGGAGAAGAAACTGGCACCGTTCGGCTTGGATCTTGCGACGGTGCGGGCCTTTATCGAGGGCGGACGCCCCGCTTTTTATGATGTGCTGCGAGAGAATCTGGGCGCGCGGGGTCTGGATGGTTTCTGCCAACTCGATTTGCGCATTGTTCGCGGTCTCGCCTACTACACGGGCTTGGTCTTCGAGGTGTTCGATCGGCGGCAGGACCGTCGGGCCATCGCGGGCGGCGGGCGCTTCGACCGTTTGCTCTCCGACCTGAGCGACGGCAAAGTCGACTTGCCTGCCATCGGTTTCGGCATCGGTGATGTCGTGCTGGGGGATTTGCTCGACGATTTGCCCGATACGCGTGCCTTGCTGGAAGCGGCGGTCGCCCGCGAGCAGGCTTGCGATGTTTTCGTCGTGGTGGCGGACGAATCCCGCCGCGCCGAAGCGCTCGGTGTTGTGCAACTCTTGCGCGCCCTCGGCCGCCGCGTCGATTACCCGCTGCAGGCCGACAAAGTGGGCCGCCAGTTCAAGGATGCCGCGGCGAGCGGCGCAGCGGTCGCTTTGGTCGTCGGTGAGGAGTGGCCCAAGCTGAAAGTGAAAAATCTGGCGGAACGGACGGAGAGCGAACTTTCCCAAGAGGCGCTTGCCGATTGGGCCGTGAATCTCCAGACTCCCGCGCCATGAATTTCCGCAGTTGTCATTGCGGCGCGTTGCGGTCCAAGGACATCGGCCAACGCGCCACGCTCGCCGGATGGGTCGGTTCGCGCCGCGACCACGGCGGTGTGATCTTCGTCGATTTGCGCGACCGCGAGGGAGTCACGCAAGTGGTTTTCCGTCCGGAGGAACAGGCCGCCGTGGCCGAGTTGGCCCACGGATTGCGCGACGAGGACGTCATCCAAGTCACCGGCACGGTGGCCAAGCGCCTCGAAGGCACGGAGAACACCAAGCTCTCGACCGGCGAGATCGAAGTGGTGGCCGACGAATTGAAAATTCTCAACAAGGCCGACGTGTTGCCTTTCCCGCTCGACGAGCAGATCGCCAACGAAGATCTCCGTCTGGCCCACCGCTACCTCGACTTGCGGCGTCCGGCCATGGCGGAAAACCTCCGCCTCCGGCATCGCGTGATCAAAACGATCCGCGACATCCTCGACGGCGACGGTTTTTGGGAGATCGAAACGCCGATCTTGAGCAAGAGCACGCCGGAGGGGGCGCGCGACTTCCTCGTGCCCAGCCGGCTCAATCCGGGGACTTTCTACGCCCTGCCGCAGGCACCGCAGCAATACAAGCAGCTGCTCATGGCCGCGGGCGTGGAGAAATATTTCCAGATCGCCCGATGTTTCCGCGACGAGGACCTGCGGGCCGACCGCCAGCCCGAATTCACCCAGGTGGACATCGAGATGAGTTTCGCCACCGCGGAGGATATCTTCGCCTTGATCGAGAAAGCCTTCGTTGCGGTCTTCCGCGAAGCCTGGGGCGTCGAGATCAAGACGCCGTTCCTTCGCATGACGCACCGCGAGGCGATGGACCGCTTCGGCAGCGACAAACCCGACACGCGCTGGGCGCAGGAAATCGTCGATGTCGGCGATGTTTTCGCCGGCACGGAATTCAAGGTCTTCCGCGGCGCGCTGGACAACGGCGGGGTGGTCCGTGCGCTCAATGCCAAGGGCTTGGCCAAGATCACCACGGGTCAGATCGAAGAGCTGACCGAGATGGCCAAGCAATACGGGGCCAAAGGGCTGGCCTTCATCAAGAGCGAGAACGGTGAGTGGAAGTCGCCCATTGTCAAATTTTTCACCGACGCCGAGAAGGCGGCGCTCAAACAGCGGCTCAACATCGAAGAGGGCGATCTGGTTCTCTTCGGTGCCGACAAATGGGAAGTCGTCTGCGAGGTCCTCGGCCGCGTGCGCCTGCGGGCCGCCGAAATGCTCGGCATCGAGCACGACCCGCAGCGTCTGGACTTTCTCTGGGTGGTCGATTTTCCGCTGCTCGCATGGAGCGAGGAGGAGCGCAAGTGGAACGCGGTGCACCATCCCTTCACTCGCCCGAAGCCGGACGATATCGCTTTGCTCGAAGCGGAAAAATTCGGCGAGGTCCGGGCCGAAGCCTACGACATTGTGCTCAACGGCGTGGAAATCGGCGGCGGTAGCATCCGAATCCACGAAGCCGACCTGCAGTCGAAGATGTTCGGTGTGCTCGGTGTGGACGCCGACCAACAAGCCCTCATGTTCGGTCATTTGCTCAAGGCTTTCCGCTTCGGCGCCCCGCCGCACGGAGGCATCGCTCTCGGGCTCGACCGGTTGGTCATGCTCCTGGCCCGCGCGGAATCGATCCGCGACGTCATTGCTTTCCCGAAAAACAATCGCGGCGTCGAGTTGATGACCGGTTCGCCTTCCGCGGTCGATTTCAAGCAACTGCGCGAGCTCTACATCGCCTCGACG
>CAYQMP010000109.1:0-6200 GCA_964418615.1 uncultured Chthoniobacter sp.
GAAATGAAGAGCCTCCTCCCTGCGCTCATCGCCATCGCCGTAGTCGGCGGGGGCCTCTATTTTTTGGTTCGTCAAGTGCCGGCGCCCAGCGCACCCGTGGTCGCCCAAGCGACGCCGACCGAAAAAAGCACTCCGGAAGTCACGCCGGAAGCCGCCGCAACCGGCACTCCCGCGCCGTCGCCCGTGCCGATGGTTGCTACGGCGACACCGGAGCCAGCGCCCTCGCCTGCTGCGCAAACAACTCCGACAACTCCGCAAACATCCGCAACCCACCCGGCCTCCGAGGCGGCCGACATTCACGTGGCCGCCGGTGCCGCAGCGGGCGGAGACGGCTCGGTCGGCAAACCTTTCGCCACGCTCGAAGAGGCCCGCGATGCCGCCACAGCGATCCAAGATCGTCCGGTCAATATTCTCATCGGTCCGGGCCATTATGTCGTGCGCCAAGGCTTCCGGTTGACCGGCAGCGACTCGGGCTCCGCCGAGCGCCGCATCGTTTACCGCGGACAAGCCGGCGGCGGCACGCGCATCTCCTCGGGCGTCGTCGTGCCGGTGGAGAAGTTGGCACCTGTGGAGGACGAAGCCGTGCGGCAACGCCTGCGCGCAGAAGTGCGTGATCAAGTGCGACGCGTTTCGCTCGCCGAGCTTGGCGTCGAACCCGCCCCCTTGCCCGACCATTTCCGCGGCTTCGAACTGCTCGAAGTTTTTTGGGACCGCGAACGTCTCCCCGTCTCGCGCTGGCCGGACGGCGGCAGGTTTGCCCGCATCAAGACGGTGCTCGATAACGGCATCGAACCGTCCGCCAACGGCACATTCGTCTACCGCGAGGACGAGCCCGGCAATTGGTCCGCCGCCGTCGAGGAAGGGCTTTGGTTGCGCGGTTTCTGGCGCGTGCCATGGGTCATCGAAGCGGTCCGCGTCGGGCAGATTAATCCGGAGGAAAAAACCATCACGCTCGCAGGCCGCGTTCCCAACGGCATCGGCTCGAAATACCACCGCGCGGCCAACAACGGCCCCGGCCCGGGATCGGGCGAGGAACCGTGGGAAGCGGTCAATCTCGTGGAGGAAATCAGCACGCCCGGAGAATGGGCCGTGCGTTTCGCCGACCAAAGTCTCTACCTCCTGCCCCCGGCGGATGCCGGCGAGTTGCTCGTCACCGAGAGCACCCGTCCGGTCATCCATTTGAAAGACACTTCGTTTGTCACCTTGGAAAACCTCGAAGTCGACGGCGGACTCGGCGACGGCATCCGCGTCGAGGGCGGCGAGGGCGTGGTCATTGCCGGTTGCCGCGTCACCAATGTCTCCCGCGACGGCATCGCGCTCAAGGGCGGCACCGGCCACACCATCCAATCCTGCGACACCGCCGAAACCGGCTACTCCGGCATCGCCTACCTCGGCGGCGACCGCCGCACCCTCACCCCGGGCGGACACCGCATCGTCAACAACATCGTCTCGCGCGCCGGGCTCTTCTACCCCGCGCCGGGCATCAACGGCGGACTGGCCACCAAGGCCGAGGCGGTCGGCAATCTCATTGCCCACAACCGCATCCACGATTGCATGAACAGCGGCATCGTCTACGGCGGGAACGACAACATTTTCGAGTTCAACGAAATCTACCGCGTCGGCCTCGGCTCGAGCGATCTCGGGTGCTTTTACACCAACGCCGGCTGGACCTCGCGCGGCAACATCATCCGCCACAACCTCGTCCACCATTCGATGAACGCCAACGCGTTCTATGTCGACGACGGCGATTGCGGCGACACCTTCCTCAACAACGTCGCCTACAAGACGCGCACCGGCCCGTTCATCGGTGGCGGACAGGATCAGACCTTCGTCAACAACATCATCGTGCAAAGCCCCATCGCCGTGCACATCGACGCCCGCGGCATCCCGCGCGGCTACACGGTGAACGACAAGCGCCTGCGGGCCGATCTCGATTCCGTGCCGCACGACCAACCACCGTGGAGCGAGAAATACCCGCAAATCGCCGGAATTCTCGAGACGGCCACCGAGCGCCCGGCCCGCATCGTGGTGGAAGACAATCTCATCGTGGCTTGCGAGAAACCCCTGCGCAAATCGGACGGCGGATGGGAAGCCGGCGGAGGCGATGCCTTCGAGGGACTCAGCTTCACCGGCAACGTGATCAGCGACGACCTCGCCATGTTCGTCGATGCCGAGAATCTTGATTTCACGCTGAAAAAAGACGCCCCGGTGTTCCAAGACCTGCCGGACTTCCCGCAATTCCCGACCGACAAAATCGGCCCGCAGCCCGACGAATACCGCGCGCAAATCCCGCCGCGCGACATGGAAAAGCTGCGCAACGAAAGCACCGAAGGCGGCTTCGACTCGCAGACCGACGTCGACGCCAGCAACCGGCGGTGAGTTGTCCCGAGCATCGGCCATAGCGCCATGAGCAAAGGCGCGACACTCTTCAACGCGCACCATTCTCCGGTGGGTGCCTTCGCCACCTTCACCCTGGGCACAACTCCCTGCGTGTATCCGCTGACGCCGGACAACGGCGACGGCACCTACACCAACCCTATCATCTGCGCGGATTACTCCGACCCCGACGTCATCCGGCACGGCGACGACTTCTGGATGGTGTCATCGAGCTTCAACTGCACGCCCGGCATCCCCGTTCTCCACTCGAAAGACCTCGTCAACTGGCGGATCGTCAATCACGCCATCAAGCAACTCCCCGCCCCCAGCTACCGCAACGTGCGCGTCGGTTGCGGCGTCTTCGCCCCGGCGATCCGTTTCCACAACGGGAAGTCTTACGTCATTTTTCCGCTGCCCGACGAAGGCATCCATGTCACCACCGCGGACGACCCCGCCGGCGAATGGTCCGAGCCTTGGTTGCTCGCGGAGGCCAAGGGTTGGATCGATCCTTGTCCGTTTTGGGACGACGACGGAAAGGCCTATCTCGCCCATGCCTACGCGTTCTCGCGATCCGGCCTCAAAGAACGGATCCATCTGCGTCCGATGACGCCGGATGCGCGGCGATTGACCGGCGAATGCATCGAACTATTCCACACCCCGCATCACCTCTACTTGGAAGGGCCGAAAGTCCACAAACTCGACGGCTGGTATTACGTCATGTGTCCCGGCGGAGGCGTGCAGAACGGATGGCAGGTCGCCTTCCGGTCGCGCAACATTCGCGGGCCTTACGAGGAAAAAATCGTCCTCGAGCAGGGCGATACCGACATCAACGGCCCGCACCAAGGTGCCTTCATCGACGCGCCCGACGGATCGTGGTGGTTCGTCCATTTCCAGGACAAAGGCGTCTTCGGCCGCGTCACCCACCTGCAGCCCGTCCGCTGGGAAGATGGCTGGCCCGTGGTCGGAGAAGTGCGCAATGGCAAATGCCAGCCCGTGATGCGGCACCAAAAGCCGGTCGCCGGTCACCCCGTCGCGATCCCCGCAACCAGCGACAACTTCACCGGCAAAGCACTCGGCCTGCAGTGGCAATGGCAGGCGAACCACGGTGCTGATTGGGCTTCGCTGACCGATCGTCCCGGATTTCTTCGCTTGCACGCGGGAGTTGGAGACGCTTCGAACCTCTTTCGTTACGCACGTTTTCTCGGACAAAAGTTTCCGGCTGAAAAGTTCACCGTGAAAACGTCCATCGACATTTCGGGCTCAGCCGCCGGATCGTTGGCCGGGCTTGGAGTGATCGGCGGCGACCAGTCACATTTCATGGGTTTACGCCGCAACGCTGATGGAGCGGAGCACGTTCTCGGCACACCCGAAGGTCTGACCACGCTGGGGCCCTGCCCCGGAATGAAGGCGGATATCGCCGTCCGCGTGGAACCCGACGGCACTTTCCATTTCACCGAGCCGGAAGAATCCCCGGTCTTTGCGGCAGTGCAAGGCGGCTGGATCGGTGCCAAGGTCGGCATCTTTCACCTCGCGCAGGATCCGGCCGGCCGGAACGGCCACGCGGACTTCGGGCTGTTCGTTTTTTCAGCGTAAACTTGCCGCGCGGCGCAAAAACAACATCGGCCTGCGTTCGCGCGGGAAAGAAGCCATTGTTTACCGTCAGACAGGTTTGTTGTCCGAAGCGGAGGCTGATGGATTGCTGGAAGCTTCGTGGACTTCCTTCTTCCCCGCAGACAAGCACCGCGCCGCCGCGCTATAGCGCCGGTTTTGCTCTGCAGTCTCGCGTTGATGGCGGCTCTTGCCCCCGCGGAAACGCTCGCCCCGCGTGTGACTTGGACCGACCACGGCCGCGACTCGCAGGACTCGATGCCGCTGGGGAATGGCGACATCGGATTGAATGTCTGGACCGAGTCCGATGGATCCGTGCTTTTCTACATCGGCAAGACCGATGCGTGGGCCGAGGCCACCGCGGCGGAAATGAGCAGCCAGCGCGACCAGTTGGTCAAACTCGCCCGCGTGCGCGTCCGGTTGGAACCGGACCCGTTTGCCAAGGCAGATGATTTGCGTCAGACACTCGATGCCGCCACGGCCTCCCTGACCATCAGCGGCGGGGGCACCTCCTTGCGTCTGTGGGTCGATGCCAACCAACCGGTCATCCACGGTGAAGTGACCTCGCCGCAACCCGTCCGTCTCTCGGCCTCCCTCGACCCGTGGCGCACCGAACCGAAGGACAGCCTATCGGCCGACGTTGTCGTGCCGGATGAGAACGAACAAATCGTGTGGTATCACCGCAATGCCGGCCGTGATGTGCTGCCCCAATTGGTCGATCGCACTTTCGGGGGAAGTTTGTCGGGTCCGGGCTTGGAGCGCGACGGATTGCGGGCGATGCAGTCGGTGACGGCCGGAGAAAATCCCTCGTTCACCATCGCCGCGCTGACGCGCGAATCGGGCTCGATCGACGAATGGCGCGCGGAACTGGAGAAGATCGCCGACCGCGCTGATCGCACGCCGGTTGCCGAAGCCTGGCGCGCCCATACGGCGTGGTGGGACAAGTTCTGGCAACGCAGCTACATCCGCGTGAGCGGAGCCGACGACGCGAAGAAGGTGACCGATGGCTACGCGTGGCAACGCTATCTCACGGCTTGTGCCGGACGCGGTGATTTTCCGATCAAGTTCAACGGATCGATTTTCGTGACGGACAATCCGGGCCGCACGCAACGGGACAGGACCACCAAGGAAGAGTATGCCGCGCCGATGAACGCCGACGAACGGCACTGGGGGGCGCGTTACTGGTTCCAGAACACCCGGCCGATGTATTGGCCGCGGTTGGCCGCCGGCGATTACGACCTGATGATGCCGTTCTTCCGCATGTTCCGCGACATGCTGCCGCTCAACGAAAGCCGCGTCCGCGAATTTTACGGGCATGGCGGTGCTTTTTTCCGCGAGACCGCGCCGTTTTGGGGCGACTTGGTGAAGGTCACGCCGGATGACGAGGGCCGTTACACGCGGCACTATTACCTGCCGATCCTCGAGACCGCAGCCATGATGCTCGCCTATTACGAGCACACCGGGGACAACGATTTCGCCCGCGATTACCTCGTGCCGGTCGCTGCGGCGGGGTTGCAATTTTACGACGAGCACTTCCCCCGCGGCAGCGACGGAAAACTGCGGCTCGAGCCGGTCAATTCGCTCGAGCAGTTCTGGAAAGTGGCGGACCCGACGCCGGACCTCGCGGCGTTGCGCTACCTGCTCCCGCGACTCGTCGAACTTCCGGGCGATCTGGTGACGGCAGACACCAAGAAGCGCTGGCGCCGCCTGCTCGACGAGGTGCCGGCCCTTCCAGTCGGCATGAAAAACGGACGCCAAGTCATCCTGCCCTACACGGGGGAACAAACCGTCGAGGCGCGCAACACGGAAGTCCCGGAACTGTATGCGGTCTATCCCTTCCCGCTCTATGGTGTCGGACGCCCGGACTTGCCCTTGGCCCTCGACACCTTCGCCGAGCGCGACATCAAACGCACCAAATGCTGGCACCAGGATCCGGTGTGGGCCGCGTGTCTCGGGCTGGCCGACGACGCGCGCCGCGATGTAGTCGCCAACTTCACCAATGGCGATCCCCGGTTGAAGTTCCCGGCCTTCTGGGAAAAGGGCCACGACTATGCGCCCGACCAGGACAACGGAGGCAACGGCGAACTCGCGCTGCAATGGATGCTCATGCAACCGGTCGATGACAAAATCCTCCTGCTCCCGGCCTGGCCGCGGGACTGGAACGCCGATTTCAAACTGCACGCCCCGCAACGCACCGTCGTCGAGGGCCGCGTCGA
>CAYQMP010000110.1:0-6143 GCA_964418615.1 uncultured Chthoniobacter sp.
CGGTCGCTGCCCAGCTCCGAGACGAGGTCCTCGGCGAGCAGTTTGGCCCGCTGCAAGCGGGTCGGCGCCACGTCGGGTGCCATCATGGAACGTGAAACGTCCATGGCGATGACCACGTCACGGCCGCGGTGCGGGATATCCACAGTGTCATAACCGAGCCGCGGCTCGGCCATGGCGACAACGAGGAGGGCCAGGGCACCGACGATGCAGGCGCCGCGAAAAATCCTGCGCCACGGACTCATGCTCCCGGCGAGCAAGGCGCGCAGCTTCGGAGCGACGATGCGGCCGACGAGATCGCGGCGCCGCCGCTCGGCCCACCAGAACAAGGCGGCAACCAGCGGCAGAAGCCACAGGAAGTTCAGCACCCAAGGCTGTCCGAAACTCAGGGCAGACGTCTCCATATCGTTTGACCAAGCACGGTTTCCGCCGCGAGCAACACGGCCCCGACGAGCACGAACCACGGGAAGAGGTCCTTGTATTGCGCCACCTTCTGGACCTCGACTTCGGATTTTTCCAGCTCGTCGATTTCGTCGAAAATCCCCTGCAGGGATTGCGTGTCCGTGGCGCGGAAATACGAGCCGCCGGTCGTGGCGGCGATCTGTTTGAGGATTTCCTCGTCGAACTCCACCGGGATCTGGCGGTAGACCGTGCGACCGAAGGTGTCGCCCACCGGGTAGGGTGCATTGCCGCGGCTGCCGGAGCCGATGGTGTAGACCTTGATACCGAGCGCCTGCGCTGCCTCAGCGGCCGTGGCCGGACTGACCCGGCCCATGTTGTTGTCGCCGTCAGTCAGCAGGACGACGAGTTTCGATTTGGATTCCTTGTCCTTCAGTCGGTTGGAAGCCGCGGCCAGCGCTGAACCGATCGCCGTGCCGTCCTCGACCAACCCGATGCGCGTGCGCTCGAGATTTTGGCGCAGCCAGTCGTGGTCGAGAGTGAGCGGACTGACCAGATAAGGGCGCCCCGCGAAGGCGACGATGCCGATGCGGTCGTTGGGACGCTCGCGGATGAAGGTTTCGGTCACCTGCTTGACCGCCTCGAGGCGGTTGGCCCGCTGTCCGCCGATGGTGAAATCCTCGGCCAACATGGATCGGGAGACATCGATGACCAGCATGATGTCCACGCCGCTGGCCTGCGTGCGGGTGATCGTCTTGCCTTCCTGCGGACGGGCCAAGGCGAGGATCAGCGCGATCAGGGCGAGGTAGAGCAGGCCGGTGAGAAAATCCCCGGCGCGCGAGCGGCGGCGGCCGCCGATTTTGGCCACGGTTTTCGTGGTGGAAAAAAGCACGCCGGGCGTGCCGCCGAACTTGCCTTTGAGCCAGGCAATCAGCGGGATGAGCAAGAGCAGCCAGAGGAACTGCGGTTGCGCGAAGGTGATGCCGGAAAAATCAGGCAGCGACGGCATGCGTTTCCTCCCCCTTCACCAGTTCCTCGGCCAAGCCGGCCAACTCGGCATTGTCGGCCGCCGTCGCCTCCGCGCGGGCGAACTTGATGGCGTCCGCCTTGTCGAGGAATCGCGTCAAACCGCCCAACCTCGTCTCGTCGAACACTTGGCTGCCGCGCGCCGTCTGCAGGAACTCGTAGGACGTCTGCGTCGTGGCCGGCAGGTGGTGCTCGGCGCCGAGGAAGTTGCGCAGAATGTCGCAGACCTCGATGCTGAATTCGTAGGGCGCGGCGTCATCCACGCGTCCGCGCGCCGCGGCCAGCGCGGTCAGGGCACGCTCGCGGGCGGTCAGCGGACGCCGGTTGACCCGCCGACGCCACGCGACCAAAGCCCAAACGGCCAAGGCGAGAAGGATCAGGGCAAGCACCCCGAGCCCGATCATCACCGGCAAGGGATAGGGCAGATACCAAACCGGGCCGGCGATCTCGTGCGGCAGCAGGTCGGCGTTGGGATCGGCGGGAGGCATGTCAGGCACTGAGTTGGCGTTGCTCGCGGCGGTCGAAGAAGGCGCGCAGCACGTGGAGGTAATCCTCGTTGGTGCGCAGAGGAATCATGTCGATGCCCAGCTTGCGGAATTCCTGGTCGATGGATTTTTTGCGTTTGTCCTCGAGCGCAAGGTAGGCACCGCGCAGGGCGCGGCTGGAGGTGTTGATGTCGATCTGCTCGCCGGTTTCGGGATCTTCCAAGGTGACGATGCCGACATCGGGCAAATCCTCCTCGCCCGGATCGACCACGGGAATGGCGACAAGATCGTGGCGGCGCGCAGCAACAGCGAGAGGACGCGAGTAGCCCTCGTCCATGAAATCGGAAATGAGGAAAACCACCGCACGGCGTGTCACCACTTTGTTGAGATATTCCAAGGCCGCGGTGAGGTTCGTGCCGCGGTGCTTGGGTTTGAAGTAGAGCATTTCGCGGATGAGGCGGAGCGTGTGGAGGCGACCTTTTTTGGGATGGATGAAAAGTTCGACTTCGTCGGTGAAGAGGAGGAGCCCGACCTTGTCGTTGTTCTGGATGGCGCTGAAGGCGAGGATCGAGGCGACTTCGGCGGCCAGCTCGCGTTTGCTCGAAGCGACGCTGCCGAAGTTGCCCGAGGCGCTGACATCGACCACGAGCATGACGGTCAACTCGCGCTCTTCGGTGAATTTTTTGACAAACGGCGTGTTCATGCGCGCCGTCACATTCCAGTCGATCGAGCGGATTTCGTCGCCCGGGTTGTATTCGCGCACCTCCTCGAAATTCATCCCCCGCCCCTTGAACACGCTGTGGTAGGAGCCGGCGAACATGGAGTCCACCAGCCGCCGCGTGCGCAATTCGAGGCGCCGGATTTTTTTGAGAATCTCGCGGGTGTCTTGCATGGATCGAAATATGCGGACGGAAAACGCGCGGGCCGGACCGGCGGACCGCTCCCCGTCAAGCGACGGCTTACGGCACGGGCAGGCCGGCGAAGATCTGCTCGATGATGTGCTCGCTGGTCATTTCCTCCGCCTCGGCCTCGTAGCTCACGGCAATACGGTGGCGGAGGACGTCGGGGCCGACGGTTTTCACGTCCTGCGGCGTGACATAGCCGCGCCCGTTGAGGAAGGCATGGGCTTTGGAGGCCAGCGTGAGGTAGATCGTCGCGCGAGGCGAAGCGCCGTAGCGGATCATGCCGTCGAGCTTGAGCCCGTAGCTTTCCGGTTGGCGGCTGGCCCAGACCAGATCGACGATGTAGTCCTTCACGCGGTCGTCGACGTAGATCTCGTTGACCAGACCGCGGGAGGCGACGATGTCGTCGGCATTGACCAAAGCATTGACCTCGAGCTTCGGCGCGGAGGTCGACATGGCATCGAGGATGGACCGTTCCTCGGTGCGCGTCGGGTAGCCGACATGGACCTTGAACATGAAACGGTCGAGCTGCGCTTCGGGCAGTTGGTAAGTGCCCTCCTGCTCGAGCGGATTCTGCGTGGCCAAGACGAGGAACGGGTCGGGCAATTTGTAGGTCTGGTCGCCAATGGTGACCTGCCGCTCCTGCATCGCCTCGAGCAGGGCGCTCTGCACCTTGGCCGGGGCGCGGTTGATTTCGTCGGCGAGGATGAGGTTGGAGAAGATCGGGCCGAGCTTGGTGCTGAATTCGCCGTCGCGCGGATTGTAAATGAGCGTGCCGATGAGGTCGGCGGGCAGAAGATCCGGCGTGAATTGCAACCGGGCGAAGCCGGTGTGCAAACACGAAGCCAGCGTGCGCACGGTCAACGTCTTGGCCAGGCCCGGCACGCCTTCAAGCAGGACGTGGCCGTTGGTCAAAAGCCCCATGACAAGGCGCTCGACCAGCGTCTTCTGCCCCACCACCACCTTGCCTACTTCGGAGAAAAGCGGCTGCACCCATTGGCTGCTTTGCCGCACACGTTCGTTCAATGCTTGCGTTGTCTGACTCATAAAAAATTCGGGCTGCCGGGCGCGCCGGACCAGCCGGGGACCGCTTTCAACTGAGACACCCTGACGCCCGGAATGTTCGATTTCCGGCGGAGCATCACGGCGAGGGGATCACGTAATGATCGTCCCCCACCTCGACCTCCTCGTAGACCGTGCGGTCGACCCAGACGTTGTAAATTTTCTCCCCGTCGGGCGTCTCGACCTGCAGGAGGTATTCGCCCTCGACGCGCGTGCTTTGCAACCCGCCCTGCCCCACGGTGATTTCCTGCGCCGGTTCCGGACGGAATTCTTTAGCGATGATTTTGCCGGTGAATGCCCCGGTGCTCTTCATCGTGCGGTTGAGCGACATGGTGGCCAGCGCGATAGCCGCGAGCACGGCGACGGCAATGAGGATCCCGGTCCAGAGGATTTTCCCGCGGTCCGGATCCCGGTAAACTTTCGGTTCTTTCACCATCTCCATTAATAACCTCCGGAGCGTCCGCTGCACGCGGAAAGAGACCGGGACGAAAACCTTCCGCCATCGGGCCCGTCCGGCTAATTTTCCCGCTCCGCTCCATGGATTACGTCCTGTATCTGCTCGTGCTCGCCCTGCTGGCCGTTCTCGGGCGCCTGCCCGTCGGTTTCGTCTTCCGCCTCGGCTGGCTCCTCGGCTTGGCCGCGTGGGCCGTTCTGCCCGGCTACCGCCGGCTGGCGCGGCGCAATGTGGGGATCGCGTTCGGGCGGACCATGACGCCGCGCGAGGTGCGACGCACGGTGCGCCGCCATTTCTGCCAATTGGGCGCCAACATCCTGAGCGCTCCGCGACTTGCCCGCATGCCCGAAAAGGACGTGCAAGCGCGGGTCGACCTGCAGGGATTGGAAGGGCTGCGCGCCGCCCTCGCCCGTGGCAACGGTGTGGTCATGGCCATCAACCACATCGGCAACTGGGAACTCTACGCCCAACTCATCGGCCACATCCGCGAATATCCCGTTGGCGTTGTTTTTCAGCCGCAGAGCAACAAATACCTCAACCGGCTGATCGACCGCGACCGCCGGCGCCTCGGCATGGAAACCTTCAGCCGCCGCGACGGCTATGTCGGCGCGGCGGAAATGATCCGGCGCGGCGGCGTGCTGGCCATCCTCATCGACCAGCACGCGGGCGATGCCGGTATCTGGACGCCGCTCTTCGGCAAACTCGCCTCGACCTCGCCGCTGGCCGGCACGCTGGCCAAACGCACCGGTGCTCCGCTCGTCTCGGTGGCCATCCATACTACGGGCCCGGCCCGGTGGCGCTGCCTCATCGAACCTCCGCTCGAACCCGGCGACCGATCGCTCGAGGAACTCACCTTGCAGCTCAACCAGACGCTGGAAAAACAAATCACCGACGGTCCGCCCGATTGGTTCTGGCTGCACAACCGCTGGAAAACCCCCAAACCGCGCTTCATCGCCGGGCGCGGCCTGAAAAGGGGCTTCTTCCTTCCCCCGGGTATGTCCGCCGGCGATCTCGATCCCTTCCGCCTCGTTGTACGCTCCAGCAACTGGCTCGGCGATGCGGTGATGAGCATTCCCGCGGTGGAAGCATGCAAAAAGGGGCGGCCGGACATGGAACTGACCGTCCTCACGCCGGCCAAACTCGCGCCGCTCTGGCGCCGTGTCGCCGCGGTCGACCGCGTGCTCTCCATCGAGCCGGGCGAATCACCCGGGCGCCTCGCCAAACGCCTGCCGCACCGCTTCGACGCAGCGATCCTCTTTCCCAACTCGCTGCGCTCGGCCCTGGAAGCGCGCGCGCTCGGGGTGCCGCGGGTGGTCGGTTATCCGGGCCATCACCGCCGTTGGCTGCTCGGACAGATGCCGAAATTCACCCCGGAGTCCGGCGGCCATCATGCCAACCGTTTCATGCGCCTCGTCGTCCAGTGCGGTGCGCCGGAGAACGACGCGCCGCCTTCCTTCCCCCGCGCCGCCCGGCGACCCGCGGCGGGCAACCGCCCGCGCATCGGCGTCTGCCCCGGTGCGGAATACGGTCCGGCCAAGCGCTGGCCGGCGGAGCGCTTTGCTGCGGCCATGCGGGAATTCGAGGAAAACACGCCCGCCGATTGGGTCCTCTTCGGCGTGGCGGGCGATGCGCCGGCCGGCGAGACCATCGTGCGGGAATGCGGCTTGCCCGTGACCAACCGGATCGGGAAAACGAGTCTCGACGAGTTGATGGACGAACTTGCCGCCTGCGACGCGCTGCTGACCAACGACACCGGCACCATGCATCTCGCCGCGTTTCTCGGCGTGCCGACCGTGGCCATCTTCGGTTCGACCGAAC
>CAYQMP010000111.1:0-6134 GCA_964418615.1 uncultured Chthoniobacter sp.
AAGGTAGTGCCGCGCGGCAAGCGCTCCCGCACCCAGGATCAGGGCCAGGCAGATGCCGATCGGTAGGATTTTTCTCCGGAACATGATCGTGACCTTAACGGCAGGCCTGCCCGTGAACAACCAAGCGGCGTCCGGATTGGGGCGCCCTTGTGCGGGACGTCGGGTTTGCAGGGCCCTTGCGGCAGGCGGTCGGGGACTTTCTTGCCAGGCGGCACTGGATTTTCAGTGTCGGGGGGATAAACTTTGAGCAACGCTCATCGCTAATGAGTCTAATCTGGCAGAGAATTCGTCCTGGCATACCGTGAAGACCTCGATCACCTATCCCGCCCGCTTCGCCTCGGTGCTGGCGGTGCTCATGCTCGCGTTCGGGGCTTGTTGCTGCCAGGGCGCTTTGCTTGCCGGTCTCTTGCCGCACGGGAAGTCCTGTTGCGAGAAGCCGGTGCAACCGTGCCAGCAGCAGGATGACTGCCACTGTGCGGGGCAGGTTCTGAGCGAGGGAAAGACCGAGGCGGCATCGGGTGCTCCCTTGCTGCCCAAACTGTCTGCCTGCCTCGGCGATGTTCATCACTCTGTCTCTGTCGACCACGTCCCGCCCGCCCTGCATGTCATACCGGCGGTGGCGCATGCGCCCCCGCGGCACGCTCTGCGGAGTCTCCTGCAAGTTTGGTTGATTTGAAGATGGGTTGTTGACGGGACTGGCGGCCATGGGCCGGCCGGTCGTTGTTCTTTCACAACCCTGCGCCTTCAACCGGCGCCAAAAACTTCAAATACAATCTATGAAACTCCTCATTTTGGCCGCAGTTCTCCTCGCCGCCTGCAGTAGGCAGCCGGAAGGAGACCAGCGCGCCGTCAAATTCTACCAAAGCCCGATGCATCCGTGGATCACCTCGGACCAACCGGGCCAATGCACCATCTGCGGCATGGACCTCGTGCCGGTCTACGAGGGGGAGGAGGGTATTTCCACCGACCCCGGAACCGTCACGCTCATGCCGTCGACCGCCCAGATCCTCGGCGTGGACACCTCACCGGTCGTCCGCGCACCGCTGGAGAAAAGCATCCGCTTGTCCGGTCTCATCGAGGACGACGACACCAAGCACGTCATTGTTTCCGCCTTCTTCGACGGGCGGATCGACCGGGTTTTCGTTGACCATGTCGGCGAGGATGTCCGGGCGGAGGAACCCCTGGCCCAGATCTACAGTCCCGAGCTGCTTTACATTGTCCGCGAATTCCAGACCGCGGTGCGCCGCGGCCGCGACGACCCGCAGGCCGCCGTGGCGCGGCAGCGTCTTGTCCAGTTCGGGCTCACGCCCGCGCAGGTGGAAGAGCTGGCCTCGGGACGGCGCGAGAATTTCGGCCTGAACTTCCGCTCCCCGGTCGACGGCACGCTGGTGGTGCGCAATGTCTACCCGGGAAAATACGTCAAGGCGGGCGAGGTTCTTTTCGAGATCGCCGACTTCGGCTTGATGTGGTTCCACGCCAACGTCTACGAGCAGGACCTTCCCTGGGTCCGCGTCGGTGCGAAGGCGCGCGTCACCACACCGGCGGCACCGGGCCGGGAATTCGAAGGCACTGTTACATTGATCGATCCGACCTTCGATCCGGTCACGCGCAGCACTCGGGTGCGTATCGAAGTGCCGAATCCGGTCGAGGAGAAGGACGGCGGTTTGGTCCGCCCGTTACCGCACCGCGCCTACGGGGCGGCGGTCCTCGCGGTGAAGGGAGGCCCCGTGCTCGCCGTCCCGCGCAGCGCCGTGCTCGATACCGGCCGGCGCGCCGTGGCCTATGTCGACCGTGGAGGCGGCGCCTACGAGAAACGCGACGTGCGGGTGGGGCGTCGCGGCGACGACACGGTGGAAATTCTCGGGGGTCTGGCCGAGGGTGAGAAGGTCGTGACGCAGGGCAACCTGATGATCGACGCGGAAGCGCAAATGGCGCAGCCCGAGTCGCTCGGTGTAGCCGAGGCAATGCCGGCGCACGCGGTCGATGAGGCCACCATGGAGCGGTTGACCTTGCTCAGCAAGGCCGCTGCGGCCTTGGCCGAGGATGACCTTGCCGCGTTCAACGCCAGCGGCGCCGTCACGGACCCCGCAGCCAATCTGGGCGCGGCGCGGAGCGCCTTCTATGGGGCGGTGACTCCGGCCGTCGAAGAAGCTCTGAAACATCCCGGCATCGTTCGCGTTTACGAATGCCCAATGACCTCGGGTGCGTTTCCCGGTGCGCCGGACAAAGCGCGCTGGATCCAGCTCGATGCGCCGCTGCGCAATCCGTGGTTCGGAGCGGCCATGCTCGAGTGCGGCTCGGAGGTGAAGCCGTGATCGCCGCCATCATCGGATGGTCGTTGCGCAACCGCTTCCTCGTTGTCTGCCTCTTCCTGCTTGTTGCCGCTTACGGCGTGGTCGCTTTGCGCGAGACGCCGGTCGATGCCATTCCCGACCTGAGCGAAAATCAGGTGATCGTCTTTGCCGACTGGGCCGGTCGCAGCCCGCAGGAAGTCGAAGATCAGGTGACCTACCCGCTCTCGACCAACCTGCAGGGCCTGGCCGGCGTGCGCGAGGTGCGCGGCATTTCCATGTTCGGCTTCTCGCTGCTCACCGTGATCTTCGAGGACAGCACGGACAACTACTTCGCCCGCACGCGGGTGCTCGAGCGATTGAGTTTTCTCGCCGACCAATTGCCGGAGGGCGTGGTGCCGCGGTTGGGGCCGGACGCCACGGGGCTGGGCTGGGTCTACCAATACTACCTTGATGTCGATCCGAAGGTCGCGAAGGGCCTGGATCTCGGGCAGTTGCGGTCGCTGCAGGACTTTTTCATCCGCTACCAGCTGGCCTCGGTTCCCGGTGTGGCCGAGGTGGCGGGGATCGGCGGCTTCGTCCGGCAATATCAGATCGCGATTTCGTCGGACAAAATGCGCGCTGTCATGGTCTCGCTGCAGGAGGTGATGGAGGCCGTCGCTGCAGCCAATCTCAATGTCGGCGGCAAAGTGGTCGAGGAAAACGGACAGGAATTTGTCGTCCGGGGCGTCGGTTTGGTCGAATCGGTGGACGACATCGAGTCCATCGTCGTGCGTTCGGCCGATGGCGTTCCCGTTTACCTGCGGGACATTGCCACTGTTTCGCTCGGCGGGGAGTTCCGCCGCGGTTCACTCGACGTGAACGGACGTGAGGTGGTCGGCGGTATCGTGGTCATGCGCACCGGCGAGAACGCCATGGCGGTCATTCGCGGGATCAAGGAAAAGATCGCGCAGATCCAGCCGAGCTTGCCGGCCGGAGTGACTATCAAGGCTTTTTATGATCGCAGCGGTCTGATCGAGCGGACCATCGACACGCTCCGCACCGCTTTGGTCGAGGAAATTATCCTGGTGACACTCGCCCACATCCTCTTTCTCTGGCATTTCCGAAGCGTTCTCATCGTCACCATCCCGCTGCCGGCTTCGATTCTCATCGCGTTCATTCTCATGGGGGTGTTCGGCATCACCTCGAATGTCATGTCGCTGGCCGGCATCGCCATTGCCATCGGGGTGTTGGTCGATGCGGCGATTGTCATCACCGAGAACGTCATCCGGCGCTGCGAGCAGGCCACGGACCGAAACGGTGCGCCGCTCACCCCCGCCGAGACTTTGCGGGTCACCGGCGAGGCCACCTCGCAAGTCGGGCGGCCGGTTTTTTTCGCCATGGCCATCATCGTGCTCGCCTTCCTGCCGGTGTTCGCCCTGACCGGACAGGAGGGAAAGCTGTTCCATCCGCTGGCCTACACCAAAACGTTCGCCATGGTCGCCGCCACCATCCTTGCCGTGACCATCGTGCCGGTCCTCTGCTCTTGGCTGGTCCGCGGTCCGTTCCACCCGGAGAGCGCCAACCGCATCATGCGTCCGCTCCTGCGGCTTTACCGCCCCGCACTCGATTGGTCGCTGCACCATGCGCGTTCCGTTCTCGGGATCGCCATGGCTCTGCTCGTTGCGGCGCTTTTCCTCGCCTTCGGGCTGCCGCGTCCTGCGCAGCAGTGGCTGCAGGAGCGCGGTTGGACGGGGTTGGCCCGCGCGGCCGGCGGCCTCGGGTCCGAATTCATGCCGCCGCTCAACGAGGGAAGTCTTCTTTTTATGCCCGTGCTGCTGCCCAGCACCTCTTTGACCGAGGTGAAACGCATCATGGCTTGGCAGGACACCGTCATGCGCACCGTCCCCGAGGTGGAGTCCGCGGCGGGCAAGCTCGGCCGTGCCGAGACCCCGACCGATCCGGCGCCGGTCGAAATGATCGAGACCACCATCATGCTGCGTCCGGAGGACCAGTGGCGTCCGGGCATGACCAAAGACAAACTGGTGGCCGAACTGACGGAAAAGCTGGCGCAGGTTCCCGGGTATGTGCCCGGTTTCCTCCAGCCCATCGAGAACCGCATCCTCATGCTGAGCACGGGCATCCGTGCGCAGGTCGGGGTGAAAATCCTCGGCAGCGATCTGGATGTCCTGCAGCGCAAGGCCTACGAAGTGGAAAAGGTTCTCCGCACGGTGCAAGGCGCGGTGGGCGTGGCTCCCTCGCGGGTGCAGGCCAAGCCGTATCTGGAAATCATTCCCGACCGCGTGCGCTTGGCCCGCCACGGGCTCTCCATGCGCGACATTCTCGATTACGTGGAAGCCGGTTTGGGCGGTGTCAATGTGACAACCACCATCGAGGGGCGGGAGCGCCTCCCGGTGCAGGTGCGACTTGCCCGCGGGGAACGCGACGACATGACGCAAATCGGCAACATCCTCGTCGCGGGCAAGGACGGAACCTATGTGCCGCTCGGCCAATTGGCCGAGATCCGCCGCTCGGTCGGACCGAGCGAAATCCAGAGCGAAGACGGGCTGCTCAAGCTCTTCGTGCAGGCCAACGTGCAGGGCCGGGATCTCGGCGGCTTCGTCGCCGAAGCGCAGCGCCGCGTAGCGGAAGAAGTGGCGCCGGAACCCGGCGTGACCATTGTGTGGAGCGGACAGTTTGAAAACCAGCTGCGCGCCCGACGCACGCTCCAAGCCGTCGTGCCCGCTGTTTTGCTCATTATATTCCTTCTCCTTGTCGTCACCTTCCGCAGCACGCTGGAGGCCGCGCACGTCGTCCTGGCTGTGCCCTTTGCCCTGACCGGCGGCGTCTTTCTGCAATGGTTGCTCGGTTACAACTTCAGCGTGGCGGTATGGGTCGGTTACATCGCGCTTTTCGGGACGGCTATCCAGACGGGTGTTGTCATGGTCGTCTATCTCGAGGAAGCGTTGCAGCGCAAACGCGAGGAGAGGGCAGACAAGTTCTCCCCCGACGACCTGCTCGCCGCCGTGAAAGAGGGCGCGCTCCTCCGCCTGCGCCCCAAAGTCATGACCGTTTCCACCGTGGTGGCCAGCCTGCTACCGATCATGTGGAGCACAAGCACGGGCGCGGAAGTGATGAAACCGATCGCCGCCCCGGTCATCGGCGGCATGGTCAGCAGCCTTTTGCATATCCTTGTCGTTACGCCGGTGATTTTCTACGCGTTGCGCACGCGGGAGATTTTCGGGAAGAAAGAGCGCGTAGCTTTGCCATGAGCGACTGCTGTCATCACGAAAAGAAAACGACGCCGGCGGCGCCGGTGCCCGGCGCGCAATACACCTGCCCGATGCATCCGGAGGTGGTGAGCGACAAGCCGGGCGATTGTCCGATCTGCGGCATGGCCTTGGAACCGGTCGGCGGTGCGCCGGACGACGGTGCCGAACTACGCGACATGACGTGGCGTCTCGTCATCGCCTCGGTGCTGACCCTCCCGCTGGTCGTGCTCGTCATGGCACACTGGTTTCCCGATTCTGCCTTGTCCCATTGGAGCCACGGTGCGGCGGCGCGCTGGATGCAAGTGGCGCTTTCCACCCCGGTCTTGTTTGCCTGTGGCTGGCCGTTCCTGCGCCGCGCGTGGCAATCGGTCGTCAATCGCTCGCCGAACATGTTCACCCTCATTGCCACCGGCACCCTCGCCGCATGGGGCTTCAGCCTGTCGGTGCTGCTCTTTCCCGGATGGGCCGGCAGCCTCGGCCCTCGTGCCAATTCATAGTGGAGATTCTCTCATGTCAACCCCACCACCCGAAGAGCCGCGAGAAAGGGACCCCGCCGACCTGCCGCCGGAAGTGCCCCCGCCCCGCGACCCCT
>CAYQMP010000112.1:0-4643 GCA_964418615.1 uncultured Chthoniobacter sp.
CGCGACAAACGGCAGCACCACGGTGGAGACCGGCGCGACACTCGAAGTGTCCGGCGGCATCACCTTGGCCGATGATATCACCATCACAGGCAGCGGGGTGGATGGTGGTGGGGCCATTCGCAGCATTGGCGACGGGGAGAACACGCTCAGTGGAACCATTACTCTCGGTGGCAACGCACGGATCAACGTGGATGCGCCGCTCGGTTCGATCACGGCGCTGGCCAATTGGGGAACGGACGACTTCACCGTGGAGCCCGGAGCGACGACGCTGAGCATCTACAGTCAGACCGCGACGACCATGGCCATGAACGGAACGCCGGGGATCGGGGACACCTTGGGCGGATACCTCCCGGTATCCGACTGGAGCGGGGTTTCCAACTTCGGCGTGCAAATGTCCATCGTGGGGACAAACAACAACCTTCCATTCACGCTCGCGCTCTATGACGGTGATTTCAACGTGGCCAACACCTACACGGCAACGACCGAAGGCATCGGGTCGACGCCCGGCGTCGTGCTGTTGAATCTCATCACGGCCGGAACCGGTATCCTGACCAATGTGAGCGGGCTTCAATTCACTTGGGACGCAAGCGCCGCGATCAACGCGACATTCGCTTCGCTGGTTTCCGTTCCGACCAGCGGGCTGACCATTTCCGGCAGCGTCAACGGCGGAGCAAACGTCCTCACCGTAGGCTCCGCGGAGGGAGCGGCGGGCACCGTGGCGGATGGTCTGACCATTTCCGGGGTGATCAGCGGATCCGGCGGCACCTACGAAGGCACGGCAACCAGCTTGGTCAAGGATGGCGGCGGCGTGGTTTATCTGAGCGGGAACAATACCTTCACCGGCGACACCAGAGTCCTCGACGGCATACTTTCCATCCTCTCGACCGCCTCGACCAACGCTCTCGGCAGCGGATCCGATCTCTTCCTCTCCTCGTTTGGCACGCTGGAAGTTGCGGGCAATGTGTCCGTCTCGTCCCTGCAGGGCGAAGGCAATGTGCAAATGCAAGGAGGCAAAATATTGACCGTGAATGGTGCGGGCAAGACGACCACCATGGCGGGAAATATTCTCGGCGATGGAGGGCTGCGGTTGGCCGGAAACAGCGCGACGCAGCTTACCCTGACCGGCGACAACACCTTTGACGAAAGCACCTTCGTCAACGCCGGAACACTCGCTCTCGCGGGCATCAACGGAAACCAGGCGCTCCGCTCGACCGCCGCCATCACCGTGGGAAGCAGTGGCAAGCTTTTGCTGCAAACCAGCGACCAAGTGCGCGACTTTGCCGGTATCACTTTGTCGGGGGGCACCATCCAACGCGCCAGTGGTGTGAGCGAGGTCTTCGGCAACCTGAACCTGACCACGGCGTCGTTCCTCGACTACGGAACGGGCGACGCGGGAACACTGCGCTTCGGAACCTATACGCCAAGCTCGTTGCTCACGGTGGAGAATTTTCTGCCGGGGAACAAACTGCAGTTCGGCAATTCGATTTCGCTGACCGATCTGGAAAACACCTCGCTGTTCGTCTTTAGCAGCGGCTTCACCACGGGAACCGAGGGAGGGTTCTTCACCATCACGGCGATTCCCGAACCTTCGACTTATCTCGCGGCGGCGGGGCTCGCTGTCATGCTGCTTTTCTCGCTGCGCAGGAAGCGTCCGGTGAAACGGGCGGAGGGTTCATAGATTTTTGTTTTTAAACCGGCAAACAGGCCCTAACTTGCCCGCGCATGCCGAGATGTGAGCACTGTGGTTTCGGGCACGCTTTGCCCGATCGCTGCGTGAATTGCGGGAGCACGGATCCTTATCCGCGTCGCCGCATGATCAAGCTTGTCCTCATGGTTCTCGGTGCCATCGCGGTGGTTGTGCTGGGATATTACTTTTACGAGCGGGCCCAGTATTTGCGCATGGCGGAGGAGCGGGCGAAGGCGGTCGGAGAACGGGTCTTCGATGTGCGTCCCGATGCGGCGCCTGCTTCGGGAGACGCAGAGTAGGCGCGGTGACGCCGTTGGTTGTTTTCGGAGGGTAGGGACGCGCGGCTCGCGCGTCCGATCCAAACACTGCGGACGAGCGGGCCGCTCGTCCCTACCTTTCCAGGAGGGCCTTCTCCTCGGGTGTGAGACTGGAGGCGTCGACCTTGGCGGCGAGTTGGTCGGCGGCGGCGGTTTGGCCGGAGGCGCGGAGGAGGGCGGCGTGGAAGGTTTGCCAGCGGGGCTCGCCGTTGTCGTCGGGCATGATGTCTAGGCCCTTGGCTGCTTCGCTGGTGCGGAGGCGGCCGAGGGCGGCGACGCGGCGGATGTCGATTGATTCGGGATCGGCGGCGAGGAATTCTTCGGCGGTCGCGGCGGCTTGTTCGATGTTCTGGCCGGCAAGCAGTTCGAAAAAAGCGGTGCTGAGGCGGGCGGACGGATCCTGCGGCTGCAGGGCGAGGAGTTCGCGGGAAATTTCCAAGCCATCAGCCGCGGTGGCAGTGGGGGGAAGGTTGCGGATTTGTCCACGCAGGGCGTCGGGCTTCGCGCCGCTGTCCGTGGCGAGGATGCGCCATGCGGCGAAGGCTTCGGGTTTCCATCCGCACGTCTCGGCGTAGCGCGCGGCGAAAAGGACGTGGGGCAACTCGGCGAATTGCATCACCTGACGCAGGAGGCGCTTTTCGGATTCTTCCTCGTCGGTATTGCCGCGGGTGCCGGCGATGCGGGCTCGGAACAAATGGTACAGCGTGTCGGGCACCGTGCCGCCGCGGTTGGTTTCAATCAACTCGCTGCATTCGTCCCAGCGGTCGAGTCCGCTGAGAGCATCGAGCCGAACCATGAGGGCGCCGGCGTGGGCGGCGGCTTCGTCGCTGGAGACCAAAGCGAGCACGCCCTCGTGTTCCTGCATTCCGACAAGCCAACGGGCGGCAGCGGTGCGCTCGTCGACCGAGGCTTCGCGTTCGCGCAGGCGCGAGGTGAGGCTTTGCACCGCTTCCTTTTGCCGGTCGGGATTCGAGGAGACGATGAGTCGGGCGATGAAAAGTTCATCCTCGGCGGAGGAGCCGGGGTGGGCGCGGAGGCGTTCGATGGTGGCGTCGAGTTCCTGCTGCGCTTCCGGCGAAATTCCGGCGCGGCTCATGGCGAGGACACGTAGGGCGGAGAGGGCGCTTTCGCCGTCGCCTTGGGCCGCTTGGTCGAGCAGGGCGCGGGCTTCGTCACGGTGTGAAAGGTCTTGGTCGGAGAGAAGAAGGTTGGCCAGCATGACGCGGAGTTCGTCGGACTCGGGAGCGGGGATTTTTTCGAGGGCCTGACGCAGGGTGGACTCGGCGAGGGCGCGCTGGTTTTGCGCAGCAAGCAAGCCGGCCTCGAGGGCGGCACGTTGCACGGCTTGGTCGGGCGGAAGCTCGGAGGGCAGGGCCTGCAAGGCGCGAGTGGCGTCCGGTGCGCGTCCGGCGGCGAGGGAGCGTTCGCCGAAGACGAGGATTTCTTCCGCGGTGGCTTCGTTGGCGTCGAGCTTTTTGCCGATCTCCGCCACGCTGGCCATGTCGCCGGCGCGGGCGGCGTGGAAAGTGACGCGGTCGGCGACGCGTTCGTCATTGAAGGACATGAGGGCCGCCTGACGAAGCAGTGCGGAGGCTTCGGCGCCCTCGCCGCGGTCGATGGCGTCGCCGGCGCGTTCGGCAATGGCGAGAGCGCGGCGGGCTTTGAGTTCGCGGTAGGCGGGTTTGGCGCCCAAGGCGGCGCCGATGGTCAGGACGAGAAGGCCGAGCACCACGGCAAGACGCCAACCGCGGATCCAACGACGCCAGCCGACGGGCTCTTGCTCGTCGTCGAGCGCGTAGCTGGGCAGCTCGGCGGGAGCTTTGGGTGCGGGCTCGTTTTCTGGTGCGGTCATTGGGAAGGCAATTTAGCCACGGATTGCAGAGGATATGAGAGGATATTTCGCGACCGGCTGACTGCGACCACGAAAGCTATCAGTCGGCAGGGTCCGCGACGATACGTCGATTGAGCCATTGCTGTGCAGCAGCTTCGGCGGCGGCCGGGTCCTGCGGACCGCGGACGGCGAATTCGAGGACGCGCAGGCCTCGGTTGCGGCGTCCGTTGCGGAGGTTGTCCCACCGGATGTTGCGGTCGAAGCTGAATTCGTTGTCCACCCCGCTGGCTGTGCCATCGTCCTCGACCACCGCATGGAAAACATGCACGGGGCGTCCGCGGTCGCGGAAAAGGTAGCGTTGGAAGGGCAGGCGGAAACCGTTGGCTTCGGCTGTCCACGAGGGGAGTTTGCTTTCGAGTTCGAACCCTGCGGCGCCGAGGCAGACGCGCGGATCGTGGACAATGAAGGCGGATTGCACCGAGGTCGGACCGGGCGGCCAATGGAAATAGAAGGCCTGCCATTGCCACCCATTGTCGTCGCGCCACTGCTCGGAGTAGGCAGTGTCGGGAAAGAGCAGGACGTCGAGGGTGCGCTCGGCGATGGGGACTTCGCGGGCATTCTCCCCGGGCGAAGGCGGGGCAATGGTCCACATGACCGGCGACGCAGCCGCCTTGCTTTCATGCCAACGGAACCAAGCTTCGCCGGCGATCCATGCGCCGGACCAGAGGATGATGCCTGCGGCGGCGAAGGCCGCAGGCATTGGAAATTTCAAATTTGAGATTTCGGATGAGAGGCTGGCTCCCTGCTC
>CAYQMP010000112.1:4743-6124 GCA_964418615.1 uncultured Chthoniobacter sp.
ATGGCGGAGGAGGCGGCAAGGACGGCGAGTCCGGTGCCGTCGTGGATTTGGTCGACGGCTTCGCTGCCCGATTGACAGGCGGCGACGGAGAGCGTGAGGGAGCGGATGGCATTGCCACCGAGAGCCGCGGCGAGTCCGAGAAGAAACAACACAACGCGGCGCGGAATGGTCAGGCGGAAGAATTCGCCCACGGCCAGAGCGACCATGATGTTGCTTTGCAGCGAACGGATGCCGCTGCACGCCTCTTCCACACCGAGCAGACTGCCGGGGATGGCGATGAGATTGCCGCGTTGCTCCGCGGGGTAGCCCATCCAGTGCAGTGCTTCCACGCACAGCGCGGTGTTGTGCGACATGAGCCAGCTCATGATGGCGTTTTCCTGCGGACGCGGCCAAGGGACGGCGACGAGAAAGAAAACAACGGGGAAGGCGAAATGCCTGAGCCACGGTGCGCCGCCGAGAAAGTAGATTGCGACGAGCGAGATGGTCACTCCGCAGAGCGCGGCCACCGCCGGAACCATGCGCCAGTCGGCGTTGGAAATCATGACAGGCTGCAAAGCGGCGAGAGTCACCGCGGCCACGCCGAGGAAAACCGCCCCTATGACTTTTCCCCGCGGCGTGACGGGTGCCGGTGCCGGCCGGTCGGGCCAGCGGCGGGCGAGAAGCAGAACGGCGAGGATGGGGACGAGGGTGCCGTAGCTGTATTGCGGGTTGAGCGACCACTCCCACCAGTTGGCGCGGAGGACGAGGAACCATGCGAAAAGCAAAGCCGCCGCGCTCCACCATACGGCGGGCGGGATCGGGCGGTTGGCGGCGGTGGCGGTCACGGCGGTAAGGTTGCTCGAAAATAGGCCGAGGCAAAAGGGGAAGCTGGGGGAAGGGATCGGGTGGCAAAGCCGTGACAATCACTTTGGGACCTTGTGGCGTGCCTTGGGTTGACTTAAGTAGGCTGCTTTCCACGCTTACGCATGGCCAAAAAATCTTCCGCCACCACCTCACGCCGTCGCCAGATCCTGATGCGCTTTCTGGCCGTGTCTGCGGTCGCCTTGGTTTTGCTGGGAATCTTGGCCGCGGTGGCTTTCCACATGTTCCAAGGTTGGCGGGCCCGCGACCTGGCGGCCAAGGCGATGCAGAGTTTCGAGCAAGCCAACTACCGTGCGGCGTGGTTGCAGGTGAATTCGGCGCGCAACCTGCGACCGGACGATCCTGCGGTGCTGCGGGCTTCGGCTATCATCGAGTCGCGCTTCGGGATGCCCACGGCGATGGACTATTGGGATCGTTTCGCGGCGGCCGGGGAGTTGTCGGCCGAGGATCTCGAGGAACGCGGCCGGGCCGCGGCGGCTCTGGGCAATGACGAGCAATTCGGACGCGCCGTCGAAGGACT
>CAYQMP010000113.1:0-6087 GCA_964418615.1 uncultured Chthoniobacter sp.
CTTTTGGCATAATCCCGCCCGCCGACTAGCACGCGGATGCCGCCGCTGCGGTTGTCGACCGCCATGGCTGCGGCCTGCACGTAGGGCGTGCCCCCGCGGCTTTGGGGATCGACAAAGCCGGTGTCGGCCTTCTTTTGGTGCGGATATCCGGGCCTTGCTTCGACTGCGGCCAGTTGTTCCTCCACCGCGGCCACCGCGGCGCGTTGCATCTTGCCGTCGAGCGAGGTGTAAATTTTCAGCCCGGCACCATCCAAGACGTCCTGCGGAAGCACGCGTTCCAACTCCCGCCAGAGCAACTCCATGGCCCAGTCCTCCTGCGGGGGCGCCGGCTTCTCGGTGGCGAGGAGAAGCGGTTCAGCCTGCGCCTCGACGCGCTGGCGGGCGGAGATGAAGCCTTGGTCCTCCATCTGACGCAGGACGATGTTCCTCTGCTTGAGCGCGCCGTCTGCGTCGCGGAAGGGCGAGAGCCGGTTGGGGCTGCGGATCAGGCCGGCCAAGAGGGCGGACTCCGAGAGGGTGAGGTCCGCTGCCGGCTTGCCGAAGTAAGCTTGGGCCGCTGTCTCGATGCCGAAGAGACCGGCGCCGAAGTAGATGCGGTTCATGTAATGGGTGAGGATCTGGTCCTTGGAGAGAACCGCCTCCATGCGCACCGCCAGCGCGGCCTCGAGGATTTTGCGGTGCATGTTTTGCCCGCCGAGCGGGAAGCTGTTCCGTGCCAGTTGCTGGGTAAGCGTGCTGCCGCCTTGGCGGATGCCGCCGGCCAGCAGGTTGGCCGCCGCGGCGCGAGCCACGCCGACCGGGTCCACCCCGAAGTGCTCCAGGAACCGAGAGTCTTCGCGGGCGATGACGGCGCGGACGAACCACGGGCTCACGCGGTCCAGAGGCACGGTGCGCCTGTTTTCCCCGGCCAGACGCGTGTAAATCTCGCCGTTGCGATCGATGACCAGCGAGCTTTCCGGGATACGTCCGACCTCGCGCAAATCGAAGGTCCAGGCCCAAGCGACGTAAAAAGCGCCGATCAATGCCCAGAGTAAAAAACAGGCAAGAATGAGCCGGCCGAGTTTGCGCGTGCGCTTGCGCCGCACGCGGCGGCGCTTGGCCCGCGGCCGGAGCAGGCTGATGCGGCGGGCGGCCGGGTGACGGGACGCGGGTTTCTTCCTCGGCATGAGTCGCGGCACTTTATCCCCTGAACGGCCCGGCGTCCGCCAAAAATACGCTTCCCTCCGGACGGGCGAATGGACAGTTTGGGCGCGCTATGACTGACGCAATCCAACAAAAATCACCCGGCTGGACCATGTTCCAGGGAATCCTCCTCATCGTGCTCGGCGCATTGGCCATCGGCTTTCCGCTGCTTGGCACGATCGTGGTCGAGCAACTCTTCGCTGCGCTGCTGCTCATCGCGGGCGGCTACGCGTTGGCCGCTTCGCTCGGCCGCAAAGAGTCCGGCACCGCCTCCCGTGTTGTTTCGGGGCTGTGGGCTGTGCTGACGCTCGTCACGGGACTTCTCCTCATGTTCCAAGTCGGGGCGGGTATTCTGACCCTGACCATCCTGCTGGCCGCTTACTTCGCGGCGCAGGGCATCGTGACGATCATCGCCGCCTTCAAATTCAGCGGCACCGGAACAATGTGGCTCATGCTCTTGAGCGGTGTTGTTTCGCTGGTGCTGGCTTGGATGATCTTCAGCGGGTTCCCGGGCTCTGCGGCCTGGCTGCTCGGGCTGCTCTTCGGGATCAACCTCATCTTCACCGGCTTTTACTTCCTCTCGATGTCCGCGACGCTGCGTGCGCTGAACGCCTGAGGCGGAACACGGCAATCACCGGGACCCCGCGGAGCGATCCGCGGGGTTCTTATTTGTGGAAGGGCCAGACCAGCGGAATGATGATCATCGCGCCGATGAAATAAAGAATGTTGAGCGGCAGTCCGAAGCGGGTGAAGTCGGTGAAGCGATAGCCGCCGGCCGAGTAGACGTAGGTGTTCGTCTGGTAGCCGATCGGAGTGGAGAAACAGGCGCTCGCCGCGATGGTTGTGGCGATGGCGAAGGGGCGGGGGTCCAGCCCGAGTTCCGTCGCTGCGCCCAAGGCGATGGGCATCATCAAGACGACGGTTGCGTTGTTGGACAGCAATTCGGTCACCGCCATGGTCAGGATGAACACCACGGCGAGGAGGATGAACGGCTTCCAATCGACCGGCGCGACTTCCGTGGCCCAAGCGGCAAAGTTTCCCGCGATGTATTCCGCCGCGCCGGTTTGCTGCATGGCCAGGCCGAGGGCCAGCGTGCTGTAAATGAGGAAGAGCAGTCCCCAATCGACCGAGCGGTAAGCCTGACGCGGCTTGAGCGTTCCGGTCACCATGAGAAAAACACAGCCGACGAGCGCCGCCACCGCGATGGGCACGAGGTTGAACGTCGCGGCGACAATCACGCCGGCCAGCGTGGCCAACACGATCGGCGTGCGGGCGCGTTGCGCGGTGGTCGGCACGCGGGGACGGTCGAGAAGCAGGAGATCGGCATTGGCCCGGAGCGCTTTGACCGCGCCGCCCGGTCCGAGCAGGAGCAGGGTGTCGCCGGGTTGCAGGGGCACGTTTTCGAATCCGCGGCTCAGGTTGGTTCCGCGGCGGTGGATGGCCAGCACGACCACGCCGAAACGCTGACGGAAATTCAGCTCCCGCACGCTGCGTCCGATCACATCGGAAAGCGGTCCCACGATGGCCTCGGCCAACCGTCCTTCATGCGTGACCACGCCTTCGCCGCTCTCGGCCAGATCCTTCTCGGCGTCGAGTTGCACGCCCGGCATGGCGATGACGGCCGCCACGGCTTCGGGCGGCCCGGCCACCACGATGCGATCACCGCCGCGCAGGCGCAGCGTGTCGAGTGGCTCGAAATACGGTTCCCCACGGCGCAGGACTTCGAGCACGCGCAGACCGGCACGGGGTCCGAGATCAGCCTCGGCCAAGGTCTTGCCCACCGCCATCGAACCGTCCTGCACCGAGGCTTCCACCACGTATTCGGAAAATCCACCCTCGGTCAGGTCTTGGGCCAAGGTTTTCCGTTCGGGAAGCAGCCGGGGTGCCATCAAGACGACGTAGGCCGTCCCGAGGACGAGCAGCGGCAGACCGACCGCGGCCGTTTCGAACATGCCGAACGGGGCGTGGTTCGTATCGGCCAGCAATCCGCTGGCCAGAATGTTGGTGCTGGTGCCGACCAGCGTGCAGGTGCCGCCGAAGATCGAGGCGTAGGAAAGCGGGATGAGAAAAATGGAAGCGGAAACACCCGCCCGGTTGGCCAAATGGATGGCGATGGGCAACCCGACCACGACAACCGGCGTGTTGTTGATGAAGGCCGAAACCAAAGCGGTCCCGAGCATCATGGCAAGGAGCAAGCCGCGCGGGCCGAGGTTGCTGATGCTTTCCAGGCGCCCCAGCACCCGCGTGAGCGCACCGGTGCGCTCGAGCGCATTGCTCAAAATGAACATCGCCGCGACAGTCAGCGGCGCCGGATTGGCGAAAACAGACAGCAACTCGCGGGCCTCGGGGAAGGATGTTTCGAAGGGCAGTTGCGAGAGGACGAGAAGGGCGGCGAAGACGGTGAGCCCGGTCAAATCAGTCGGCCAACGTTCGCGCAGGAATTGCACCAGCGCGAACGCCACCAGCATGAGCACGACGGCAATTTCCCAAGTCATGACCGCGCGGAAGATGACCCGATCGGCGCGGGGAGGCGAGCGGGAAAACCATCCTTTGGCCTTGCCGGCAACGGGATCATGGCGGAGGGTCCGCCGCGTGAAATGGTCGTTCCAATTGGCGCGCATCGCCGGCATCGACGTGCGTATCCACGCCACCTTTTTCCTGCTCCTTGCGTGGTTCGGCATGGTCTACTTCCTCGAGGGCGGCTACGGGGCGATGATTATCGGCCTGTCGTTCATCATTTTGCTCTTCGCCTGCGTCGTGCTGCACGAGTTCGGTCATGCCCTGGCCGCGAGGGCCTACGGGATCAACACGCCGGACATCACCCTGCTTCCCATCGGCGGAATCGCCCGCCTCGAGCGGATGCCGGACAAGCCTTGGCAGGAGTTGGTTGTCGCTCTGGCCGGACCCGCGGTGAACGTGGTCATCGCCCTCGGCCTTTACATCGTTATCGGCCGGTTTTTCGGACTCGGCGATTTGGAGGAGCTGGCCGAGGGGCGGGGAAACCTTCTCACCCAGCTCTTGGCCATTAATGTCATCCTCGTCGTCTTCAATCTGCTCCCGGCTTTTCCCATGGACGGTGGACGTGTCTTGCGATCGCTGTTGGCCATGCGCCTCAGCCATGCCCGGGCCACGCGGATTGCGGCAACCGTCGGACAAATCGTTGCCGTGCTTTTCGGCTTGCTCGGTTTGTTTGGAGGCAACCCCTTTCTGCTCTTCATTGCCGTCTTCGTCTTTTTCGGTGCCCGCGCCGAGGCCAACTTTGCCACCTTCAAAGAAACGGCCGAGGGCACCCATGTCGCCGCGGTCATGCATCCGACCGGGCCCGTGCTTGCGCAGGGCATGACGGTCTCCGAGGCGGTGCAAACCGCCATGCAGGGCCACGAAGGGCTCCTGCCGGTGGCGGATTCCTCGCTGCGTTTGGTCGGGATGATTCCCGCCGACACGCTGGCCCGCGCCCTGCGTTGGGATCCGACGGCAAAGATCGACCAAATGGTGCGGCACGAGCTCGCCGCCATTGTTGCGGAAGCTTCGCTCTCGCAGGCGGCCGCGGTCATGCGCCAATCGCCGCAGGACGTTTTTCCCGTGGTCAATGCCGGCGGGCAGCTCGTCGGCATGCTCAGGCGCGAGGATGTCGAGCGCGCCTTCGCCAGCGCCGCTTGAGTATCGGGGCGTTTCGGGTTGCCAGCGCGGAAGAGGGGAAGTTTAATCTTCTGCAGAGCCCCCGGAACCGTGCGTGTCACGGCGCGGGGCTCTTCTCATTATGATCGCAGGATTCCCCGAACTGACCGCGGCCGAGGCCGCTTCCCTCATCAAGAACGACGACAACATTGGCTTTGGCGGATTCACCCCTGCGGGTTCGCCCAAGGCGGTCTCGCGGGAAATCGCCCGCCGCGCGATCGAGGAGCACGAAGCGGGGCGGCCGTTTTCCGTCGGCGTGATCACCGGCGCGAGCACAGGTCCCTCCCTTGACGGGGTGCTTGCGGCGAGCGACGCGATCAAGTTCCGCACGCCTTACCAGAGCGATCCCGAGCTGCGCAAACGGATCAACACGGGCAAGACGCAGTTCTTCGACATGCACTTGTCGCAGCTGCCTCAGGCTGTTCGCTACGGGTTCCTCGGCGAACTCGACTGGGCCATCGTCGAGGTCTGCGACATCAAGCCGAACGGCGAAGTGGTGCTGACCAGCAGCGTCGGGGCCTCGCCGACCTTCCTGCACAAGGCCAAGCGGGTCATCCTCGAGCTGAACAAACGTCACCCGGCAGCCTTGCGCGGCTTCCACGATCTTTACGAACCGGACGATCCGCCGACCCGCACCCACATCCCGATCTATCATCCGTCCGACCGCATCGGCACCGAGACCGTGATGATCGACCCGGCGAAGATCGCCGGCGTCGTGGCCACCGACCTCGAGGATGAGGTGAGCGCCTTCGACGAGCCTAACGAAGTGACCAAGAAAATCGGGGAGAATGTGGCCAACTTTCTTGCCGGTGAATTGCGCGCCGGACGCATCGCGCCGGACTTTCTTCCCATCCAAAGCGGTGTCGGCAATGTGGCCAACGCCGTACTCTTCGCCATGGGCGGACATCCCGACATCCCGGCGTTCAGCATGTATACCGAGGTGATCCAGGACTCGGTCATTGCGCTGATGCGCCAAGACCGCATCAAATTTGCCAGCGGTTCCTCGCTGACCATCAGCCCCGAGGTCATGCGCGGGCTCTACCGCGATCTCGAGTCCTTTCGCGGACGCCTTCTTCTCCGTCCGCAGGAAATCTCCAACCATCCCGAAGTCGTGCGGCGCCTCGGCATCATCTCGATCAACACCGCTCTCGAGCTCGACCTCTACGGCAATGTGAACAGCACGCACGTCATGGGGCGCCAAATGATGAACGGCATCGGAGGGTCGGG
>CAYQMP010000114.1:0-6067 GCA_964418615.1 uncultured Chthoniobacter sp.
GGTCTGTCCCAACCGCACGGGATCGCGCCCCGTCGATCGCCTCACCCACCGCTTGTTCCACCGCGTGCAAGCGGCCGCGCATCCGGCCAACCGCGCGCTTTGTGCCCGACCCCTGCGCGTGGTTGCCGCGTTGCGGCGCGACGGGTTTTCCATCGCCACCGACTGGCCGTCGACCGCGCGCGCCGTGATTGAAGTTTATCCGCACCCGGCCACGGTCCGCTGGTTCGGGCTGGAGCGGACGATCAAATACAAACGCGGACCGGTTGCGGCGCGGCGCCGCGAGTTTGCCCGGTTGCAAAAGCTGCTGCGGGCGTGGCTCCGTGCGCGGGTCCCGGAGATCGTTGCGCACGCCGGCACGCGGGACTTGCTGCGTCAACCCTGGACCAAAGATGTCGAGGATCAGACCGATGCCCTGCTTTGCGCCTTGATCGGATGGCAGTGGGCCGCGGGCGGGCAGAGGGTCATGGAAATTCTCGGCGATGAAAGGAGCGGCTTCATCGTGATCCCCAAAACAAAACAGCCTGGATGGTCTGCTACAGAGTTCCCCCCGGACTCGGTAAGATAAGGACCAACCAGGCTGCGGGGCCGGAGCCCCTATTGTTGTGATCTGCTTGACGCAGATGCGTCTTACAAAAGCAAGCTGCGTGCCAACCTTCCCCACAGCGCGATTCTACTCTGAAGGACCGCGCGGAAGCCGGGTCCGGGTGACCAAAAGCCGACACCTGCAGATCCGGCTTGTCCCCTTCCGGCGGGCCGTGTTCCGTAACGCGGTGTCCCGGCGGTTCCTTTCTCTTCTTTTCTGGTGCGCGGTGGCTCTTTGGGTCGGCGGCGTCCTTTGGCTGTCCTCGCTCTCTCCGCGCGATTTGCCCGAGGCGGCCTTCCTTTTCTCGGACAAATTCAACCACTTCGCGGCGTTCGCCGTCGGCGGTTGGCTCACCGCGTCCGCCCTGCGCCTTTCGCGTCCTTCGGCCCCGCTCGCCGGGCGCCTTGTCTTGGCCGTGGCCCTCGTTGCCGCGTTCGGTGCCTTGGACGAAGCCCTGCAGACGTTCACCCCCGGCCGCACGGGCGGCGACCTCTATGACTGGATTGCGGATTTCCTCGGCGCCACGGCCGGCGCATTATCGACCCTTGTCACCCATGCCCGCCTCGAACGCATCATCACGCGCCCGTGAACTCCGGCGCCAGATCGCGCACCACGACCGGCTCTACTACGAGGAAGCCGCGCCCGAGATCACCGATCGCGAATACGACGCACTGCTGCGCGAACTGGCCGACTTGGAAAGCGCGCACCCCGAGTTGCAGACTGCGGACTCCCCCACCCGGCGCGTGGCCGGCAAGCCGCTCCAAGGATTCGAGCAGGTGCGTCACCGCGTCCCCATGCAGAGCTTGGACAACACGTATTCGCTCGAGGAGGCCGATGAATTCCTGGCCCGCGTGAAGCGCCTGCTCCCGGGGACCGATCTGCGTTGGACCATCGAGCCGAAAGTCGACGGCGTGGCCCTCTCGTTGACTTACCGCGACGGCGTGCTCGAACTGGCGGCCACCCGGGGCGATGGAACGACCGGCGACGACGTCACGCAGAACATCCGCACCATCCGCGCCATCCCGCTGAGACTCGAAGGCGACGTTCCCGACCTGATGGAAGTGCGCGGCGAGGTTTACCTGCCGAAGAAGAAGTTCGCCGCGCTCAACGAGGAACGCGAGAAAGCGGGCGAGGCACTCTTCGCCAACCCGCGCAACGCGGCGGCCGGTTCGCTCAAGCTGCTCGATGCGTCGATCGTGGCCCGGCGCGGACTCAACGCCGTTTTCTACGGACTGGGCGCAACCGAAGGCGGCCATGTTCCCCGCTCGCAGGCCGCGCTTTTGCCGTGGCTGAAAAAAATCGGCCTGCCCGTCGTCCCGAAATTCTGGGAAGCGGACAGCGAGGAGGGCGTGCGCCGGGCCGTGGCTGCCTTGGAAAAAATCCGTCACGACTTCGCCTTCGAGACCGATGGCGCGGTGATCAAGCTCGACGAATTCAAGCGCCGCGATCAGATCGGAAGCACCTCGAAGGCCCCGCGCTGGGCCATGGCCTACAAATACGAGGCCGAGCGCGCCCGCACGCGGCTCAATGGCATCACGGTGCAGGTCGGACGCATGGGCACCCTCACCCCGGTGGCCGAACTCGAGCCCGTGACCATCGCCGGCAGCCGCGTGGCCCGCGCCACCTTGCACAACGAGGAGGAAATCGCGCGCAAGGACATCCGCGTCGGCGACTGGGTCTTCGTGGAGAAAGCCGGCGAGGTAATTCCCGCCGTGGTCGGTGTCGACACCAAGGCACGCACCGGCAAGGAGAAGAAATTCAAAATGCCGGAAACGTGCCCGTCCTGCGGGAGCAAAGTTTTCCGCGATCCGGAACTGACCGCGGTGCGCTGTCTCAATCCCGACTGCCCCGCGCAGATCCGCCGCCGCCTCGAGCATTTCGCGGCCCGCGGGGCGATGGACATCGAAGGACTGGGCGAAGCGATGGTCGACCAGCTGGTCACCGCGGGCTTGGTCGAAACGCTCCCCGACATCTACGCGCTCGAGGCCGAAGCCGTCTCGGCCCTCGAGCGTATGGGCGAAAAGAGCACGTCGAATCTCCTCGCCGCGATCGAGGGCAGCAAAGGCCAGCCCCTCTGGCGCCTGATCTTCGGTCTGGGCATCATGCACGTGGGATCCTCGGTGGCGCGCAAGCTGGCCGACAAATTCCACACCTTGGACAAAATCGCCGCGGCCTCGGTCGAGGAACTGGAAAGCACCGAGGACGTCGGGGAAGTCGTGGCCAAGGAAATCCACGACTTTTTCCGTCTGCCGCACAACAAGAAGCTGGTCGAAGCGCTGCGCCACAACGGACTCAACTTCGGCGAGCGCGACGAACGCAGCGCGCCCGCCTCGCAGGCATTGGCCGGGGAAACATGGGTCATCACGGGAACCCTAAGCCGTCCGCGCGACGAAATCGCCGAACTGATCCGCCGCCACGGCGGCAAGGTCAGCGGGAGCGTGAGCAAGAAGACCAGCTACGTTCTCGCCGGCGAGGAAGCCGGGAGCAAACTGGACAAAGCCAAGTCGCTCGGCGTGCCGGTGGTCGACGAGGAGCAACTCGGGGAACGCCTGGCATGAAACTCGTCTCGTGGAACGTCAACGGCCTGCGCTCGATCCTCGGCAAAGGGCTCCTCGAATTCTGGAACGGTGAGAAGCCGGACATTCTCTGCCTGCAGGAAACCAAGGCCAAACCGGAGCAGGTGGCCGATGTGACCTGGCCGCGCGGCTTCGAACCGCATTGGAACAGCGCGCAAAAACCCGGCTACTCCGGCACGGCGACCTTTGCCAAAAAGAAACCCAAGCGGAGCACCGCGGGCATCGGCGCGGAAGAGCACGACCGCGAAGGACGCGTGGTTACGCTCGAATACGAGGAGTTCTTCTTGGTCAACGTCTACACCCCGAACTCGCAGCGTGAACTGACCCGGTTGGAATACCGGACCCGCGACTGGGAGCCTTCCTTCCGCCGATACCTCAAAAAGCTGGAGAAGAAAAAGCCGGTCGTTTTTTGCGGCGACCTCAATGTCGCGCACACCGAGGACGACTTGGCCAATCCCAAGACGAACCGCCGCAACGCCGGGTTCACCGACGAGGAACGCTCGCAATTCCAGGCACTGATCGACGCGGGATTCGTCGACACGTTCCGTTTGTTCACGCAGGGCAACGGCCACTACACGTGGTGGAGCTACATGAACAACGCGCGACCCCGAAACATCGGGTGGCGCATCGATTACTTCCTCGTCTCGGAAGCGCTCGTGCCGCGGGTCAAATCGGCGCGCATCCTCCCGCACGTCCCGGGCTCGGACCACTGCCCGGTCGTGCTCGAACTGCGCTGACTACTCCGCGGCGGGCGCGGCCGCAGCTTCATCGGCCGGTGCGGCGGCGGGCGCCGGGGCTTGGGCGCCGGGCTGGTTGAACTGGATGTGGTCGCGGAAAAATTCGTCCTCCAGCATGGTGCGCATGTCCTGCGCGGTGGCGCGCTGGTTGGCCATCTCGAGTTTCTGGCGGGCGTCGTCGGGCTTGCCGTCGCGGAAATCGATGGCCGCGGCAACGACATAAATGCCCGCCGTGGCATTGCCGCCTTCGATTGCTTCGGCGATTTCGGTGCGGCGCTGATCCGTGAGGTCGCCGGCCACGTCGGCCATGGCGCGCTTGAATTGGAAAAATCCGTCGGTCGGATTCTGCGCGAGGTAGCCGTCGATCAAGGCGGCGGCATCGGCCGGGCGTTTTTGCAGACGGCGGAGTTCGGAGAGGTTCTGCACCAAGTCGCGCTGGTTGGGCGCGATCTGCAAGGCGGAGGTCAGGCTCTGGTCGGCTCCGTCATAATCCTTGGTCAAAATCTGCGCGGCACCGAGGAGGGCGGATATGCCGGTGTCGCCGGGGTTGTCCTTGAGATGTTCCTTCGCCGCGGTGATCGCTTCGAAGGATTGTCCGGACATCATGCGCGCAATGGCACGGCGGCGCCAAACCGCGGGCGTGTCGGGATTGAGTTCGAACACTTCGGCGAGAAGGGCTTCGGCGTCGGCGCCGGCATTGGCGTTGAGCGCGGCGTTGGCGCGCTCGTTGAGGATCATGGCGCGCAGTTCGCGGGCCGTGCCGCGCTGCCCGAGGTAGAGCAGGAAAAGAATGAGCACGCCGACCAAGGCGGCGATGGAAAGGAACAAGGGAAGAGGCGAAGAGCTGGTATGATTGTCGTTCATGGAGTGCGGATCGGATTTCTGAAAGGAGGAAAGTTGAAGGCCAAAGCGGGGGTGGAGGAAAGCGGAATCTGGAGCCGGGATGGATTTCCGGGGCTTTTGCTGCCAGAAAGGTCCGTATGACCAGAGACGGGAAGGGCATGCCGGGATGGGCTTGGGCGCTGCTCGTGGCCATGGGCACGGCGCTGGTTTTCTTGCCGGCGGTCCGGTTTCCGTTCTTTCCGTTCTGGGACGATGACATCCATGTGCACGCCAACCCGCACATCGCGGAGTTGTCGTGGGGCAGTCTCGGCGCTCTCTGGGCGGGGCCTTGGCAGCAACTTTACATTCCGCTGACCTACTCCGTCTGGGCCGGACTGGCCGCGTTGTCTCGGTGGGCGGACGGATTGCCGGTGGCGGCAGGGCCGCTCAATGCGGCGTGGTTCCACGGGGCGAACGTGCTGGCGCATGCGGTTTCGGCGGCGCTGGCTTTTGTCCTGCTGCGGCGCGTGGTTGCCAAATTCGCCACCGGCGCTCCGCATGCGCGGCTGGATGTGGCAGCAGCGCTTGGTGCGCTTTTCTTCGCCTTGCATCCGCTGCAAGTGGAGCCGGTGGCTTGGATCTCCGGTCTGCGCGATGTGCTCGGAGGATGTCTCGGACTGGCTTCGCTTGTCGTTCTTTTTGGCAGCGAGCAAACGAGGCCCGGGCGCTGGTTCGCCGCGACATTGCTTTTTGTCGCCTCGCTCGCAGCCAAGCCGGCGGGGGTAGCGCTGCCACTCGTTGCCGGCGTGCTTGCAGTGATGCCGTTCCGCTGGACATGGCGAAAGATTGTCTGGTCGCTCGGACCATGGCTTCTCATCGGTGGTCTGTGGGTCGTGCTGACCAGCAGCGCGCAGTGGGCGGCGGAACTGGCCGTCGGGCTGGTGCCGGTGTGGATGCGACCGCTCGTGGCCGGTGATGCGCTCGCCTTTTACCTGTTCAAGACCGTATGGCCTGCCGGACTTGCCGCCGATTACGGGCGGGCGCCGGATGTGGCGCTTGCGGCTGGTTGGTTGTGGTGGATGTGGATCGGGCCCGCCGCGTTGCTCGCCGTGCTCGTTGCGGTCAAACGGCTCCGCCTCTACCTCGTGCCCTTCCTCATCTTTGCCGCAGCACTGCTCCCGACCCTCGGTCTGGTGCCGTTCAATTTCCAAGTGGTCAGCACGGTGGCCGACCGCTACGCCTACCTCGCACTGATCGGACCCGCGCTGGCCTTGGCCATGATCGTGGCCCGCAACGGGAACTTCGCGACCACAGCACTGGCAACCATCGCCGTTGCTTTGCTTACCCTC
>CAYQMP010000115.1:0-6062 GCA_964418615.1 uncultured Chthoniobacter sp.
CACCGCGCGCCGCAGTTCGCGCCGCCGCCGATCCTCCGCCGGATCCGTCACCGGCGGCGACGGCAAACCGCGCCCATCATCTGCCAGCAGACGATCCACCGCCCCCTCCAAGCCAACCGCGGCGAGCACCTCCGCATCCTCCGGCACACCCCCGAAACCCGCCCGGCGCAACAAGTGCGCTGCGGCATCGGAGTTCCACGTGATCTCGCCGGGGGATGACATTGCGGTCGATTATCTTAACCCCGCAGTCGCCGCACCGTTGCGAAAAAGTTGCCTTCCCGGACAACCATTGCCCCGTCGAGGGGTTGCCTGCCTGGGCCAGTGCTTCCTCCGCTGACCCATGGGCTTGATTTTTCTGTTGTCCCGATGGCGACCGCATTGCGTTGTCTTCACCACCCTCCGAGGCGAGACTGACAAAATTGCCCCACCTGACGTGACGACTCCACCCGCCCTCTCTCTCTTCCGCCTCGCCGTGGTAGCCGTGCTCCTCGGTGCGTCCGGTTGCGGCGAACAAAACGCGTCACCCGAACGCGAAATTCCCACCGCGCAAGCCGAGCGGCGCGACATCCGCGAGGAGATCCGCCTCAGCGGCGACGTCGCCCCGGCTTTCCAAGTGGAAATCAAACCGGAAGTCGGCGGCAAATTGCGCGAAGTCCACGCCTCGACCGGACAGACGGTCAAACAAGGCGACCTTCTCTTTGTCATAGACGACAGCGACCTGCAGATCGAGCGTGCTTCGGCCCAAGTCGAAATCGACGGCGCCCGCGTCTCGGTGGAAAAGCTGGCCGGCAACCTCGGCCGCGCCCGCGAGTTGTTCGAAGCCAAACTGATCAGCAAAGAAGTCTACGAGAACCTCGATGCCGACCACCGGCTGGCCGAGAACGCCCTGCAGCGGGCCCAGCGCCGCCTCGAAACCGTCGACGACCGCATCGCCAAAACCCGCGTCCCCGCCCCGGCCGACGGCACCATCCTTTCCGTGCCGGTCATTGCCGGACAAGTCGTCGTGCCCGCGGTCAGCGTCAACGCCGGCACTACCCTCGCCACCCTCGCCGACATCTCCAGCCTCGTTGTCGACGCGCACGTCAACCAACTCGACATCGGCAAAGTGAAACTCGGCGACAGCGTGGAAGTCCTCGGTGGCGCCGACGATTCCATCCGCAGCACGGCAAAAATCAACTTCATCGCCCCGCTGGCCACGACGAAAAACAACGTCAAAGGTTTCACCGTGCAAGCCGTCCTCGGCGGCGACACCTCGGCCTTCCGCCCCGGCATGACCGTGGCCATCCGCCTCCCTCTGGCCACCGCGAACGATGCGGTGTCCGTGCCGCTCGGTGCCGTTTTCGAAACGCGCCAGGGCCGCGTGGTTTACGTCCCGCGCGGCGACGGCACCGTCGAAGCGCGTCCCGTCGAGGTCGGGGCGACCGACCTCTTCCACGCCGAAATCCGCTCCGGCCTGCAGGAGGGCGAGAGCGTGCTGCTGCAAAGGCCCGATGACCGCGACTCCTGACACGCCGGCGGCCGTCGATCTTCGCGACGTGCGCAAAATCTACGGCACCGGAGCCGACCCCGTGGCCGCGCTCGACGGCGTGAGCCTGCGCATCGATCCCGGCGAATACGTCGCCATCACCGGCACCAGCGGCAGCGGCAAATCCACCCTCATGCATCTCGTCGGCTGCCTCGACACGCCCACTTCGGGACGGGTCTGCGTGGCCGGCGAGGACGTCAGCACGGCCGGCTCCGACCGCTTGGCCCGCCTGCGCAACCGCAGCATCGGCTTCGTTTTCCAAGCCTTCAACCTCCTCCCCCGCCTCGACGTGCAGCGCAACATCGAACTGCCGCTGGTCTACGCCGGCGTCTCGTCCTCCGAACGCCGCCGCCGCGCCGCCGCCGCCGCGGCACAAGTCAACCTGACCGACCGTCTGACCCACCGCCCCTCCGAACTGAGCGGGGGCCAATGCCAGCGCGTCGCCGTGGCCCGCGCACTGGTCAACGACCCCGCCCTCATCCTCGCCGACGAACCCACGGGCAACCTCGACTCGGCCAACGGCGCCGACGTGCTCCGTTTGCTCGGCTCGCTTCATGCCGCCGGTCGCACCATCGTTCTCGTCACCCACGATCCGGCGGTGGCCGCCCGCGCCGCCCGCATCGTGGAGTTGCGCGACGGACGCATCCTCAAGGACGCCAAGACATGAGCTGGCTTTCCGGACTCCTCATCGGCCTGCAGGAAATCCGCGAACACAAGTTCCGCAGTTTCCTCACCATGCTCGGTGTGATCCTCGGTGTGGCCAGCCTGCTGGCCATGTTCGCCCTCACTGCCGGCATCGCCTCCGGTTGGCGCAACACCATGCAGCAACTGGGCGGACTCGAACGCGTTGGGATCAACGACAAACAAGTGTCGCTCGAATTCGCCGACCTCGCCGCTTTGTCGCCCGGACGCACGCTGGCCGACGCCGAGGCCCTGCGCGGCATCCCGCAACTCGTGTCCCATGTCGCCCCGGAAATGCACGCCGGTGCCACGCTGTCCGCGCCCGACGGCGAGACGGTCAGCGGCCGGGTCACCGGCACGTGGCCGGACAACTTCACCGTCTCGCAACACGAGATGGCGGCCGGACGTTTCCTCACCGACCTCGACCTCGAACGCGGGGCCCGCGTGGTGGTCCTGGGGGACGCGAAGGTCGCGGAACTTTGGCCCGACGAATACGGGACGGACGCCGACTTTCTCGGACGCACCGTCACGATCAACGGGCGCCCCTTCGCCGTGGCCGGCATTCTCGCCCGCTACGAGCGCGAGCAGGACCGGCGCCGGCGCGAGGCGCTGGCCCGCGGCGGCCAAGCACCGGCGCGCCTCGCCATGGGAGCACGCGGTCCCGGCGGACGCGGACGCCGCGATATGTTCAGCTGGAAAAACGAATCGGTCATTGTGCCCCTCAGCACGCTTTACCACGAGTTCCGCTCCGGACAGGAGGACACTCCACCGCTGGCCATGGCCAAGCTGGACAATCTCAACTTTCGCGTGCGCGACCTGTCCCGTTTCGACGAGACGCTTCGCGAAGTGCAAAATCTCCTGCAGGGCACGCGGCGCGGGGTGGATGACTATGACTTCGACACGCGGGAGGACTGGTTCGAACGCATGGAAACCAGTCTGCGGTCCACCCAATTGAGCGGCGGACTCATCGCCGGGATCAGCCTTTTGGTCGGCGGCATCGGCATCGCCAACATCATGCTGGCCAGCATCGCCCAACGCGTGCGTGAACTCGGCGTGCGCCTCGCCGTCGGGGCGCGCCGCCGCGATGTTTTTTTGCAGATCCTGGCCGAAAGCACGGTCATCGGGATCATCGGCGGACTCCTCGGTCTGGGCGCCGGTGTGCTCCTGCTCGAATTGCTCGGGCGCCTCGCCCCCCTGGAAAACCCGCCGGTCATCGAAGCCTCCGCCGTGCTCATCAGCGTCGGCTTCGCCAGCGCCGTCGGGGTGTTGAGCGGACTCTATCCGGCGTGGCGAGCCTCGCGTCTCGATCCGATCGCCGCGCTGCGCTACGAATAAACAATCATGCCGCGCCGCCTCTGCATCCTGTTTTTCGCCCTCGCCACCGCGGCGCAGGGCATGACCGAAGGCGACTATTTTGCGCCCCTCACCTACGCCGAGTCGGTGCAACTCGCATTGCAGAAAAATTTCGCCATCGAAGGCGCGTCCTACGATCCGCTGATCAGCCGGGCCAAATTGCGCAGTTCGGAAGGAAAATTCGACCCGGCCCTCACCCTCGCCTACACCCGCGACGACAACGAGGAAGACCTCACCGGACTCAGCGTCACCGCCGGACCGCAACCGGCCGCCGGGCTCAATCAGCCAGGACTCATCACGCGCAACATCCGCGACTTTGCCGAGGCCAACATCGGCGGACTGACCCCGTGGGGCCTGACCTACGAACTCGGTGTGACGCTCGAAAACCGGCAGACCTCGCGCAACGACTACACCAACCGCTACACATCCTTTGCCGGATTCACCGTCACCCAGCCCGTGCTGCGCGGATTCGGCACCGACGTCAACCTCGCCTCCGTCCGCCTGGCCCGCGCCGACCTCGGCATTTCCCGTTGGGCCTACGCACGGCAGGTCATCGAAACCGTGACCCGCGTGGCCGAGGTCTACAACGAATTGTGGTTCTCCGGCGGCAACGCCGAAGTCGAGCGCCGCTCGCGCTCCCTCGCCACCCAGCTGGCCGCCGACAACCGCCGCCGCGCCGACATCGGCGTCATGTCCCCCCTCGATGTCCTGCAGGCCGAGACCGACGTTGCCGCCCGCGAAGAGCGTGTCCTCGTCGCCGAGCGACAACAAGCCGACGACGAGAACTTCCTCAAGCAGCTCGTGACCAATCGCGTCGAGGACGTCTTGTCCGTCCGCCTCGACATCGCCCCGCCTCCCCGCGCCCCCGGGATCGCGAAAAACCGCAAAGCCGACCTCGCCGCCGCCGTGCAAAACCGGCCGGACTTCCAGGCCGCGCTGCTCGAGTTGCAGAAGCGCGAGATCAACGTCGTCTTCACCCGCAACGCCGCGCTCCCGCAACTCGACTTGGTGGCCAGCCTCGGCAGCAACGGCATCGACAACGACCTTTCCGACAGCATCAACCGCAGCGTGGAAAACGGCGCCCTCGCGTGGTCCGTCGGCGGCATCTTCAGCGTCCCCATCCCCAACAACACCGGGCAAGGCGACCTCGAAGCGGCCAAACTCGAAGCCGCCCGCCAGATCGTCGAACTCAAACGCCTCGAGCAAAGCATCCTGGTCGAAGCCGACAATGCCGCCGGCCAAGTCGAGACCGCATCCAAACGCATCGACGCCGCCAAACAAGCCCGCCTCCTCGCCGCGGAAACCTTGGCCGCCGGCGAAACCCGCCTCCGCGCCGGCATCGCCACAACCTTTGAAGTCCTCCAATTCCAACGCGACCTCGCCACCGCCGCCATCTCCGAAATCCGCGCCATGGCCGACTACAACATCGCCGTGGCCCGCTACCAACAAGCCACCGGCACCACCCTCGCCCGCCACGGCATCACGCTCGCGGAGTGAAGCCCCGTTCAAGGTAGACCGCCGGAACCCGGCGATCAATCCGCCGCCTTCCGGCGGTATAGAGAAGCGCCGTTTGGCGTGCGGTCATTGGCTTGGACGCGATTGACACACGATAGTATCATATGATACTATATTTTGATTGAAGCCACCTTTTCAAATCACCGGGGAAATTCTTAACCGCGTCGCCAAAATTGAGCGCTTGATCGGGCGGGTTGATAACTTGGATCAGCCCAAGCCGCAGCCCCACCTCAGGAAATCGAATCGGGTCCGCACGGTCCAAGGCAGTCTCGCGATCGAGGGGAACACCTTGAGTCTCGATCAAGTCACCGCCCTGCTCGAAGGCCGGAGGGTGATCGGCCGGAAAAGCGAAATCAAAGAAGTCCTCAACGCCGTCGAAGTCTACCGGCGGATGGATGAGTTCAAACCTTTGTCTTGCCGATCCCTGCTCAAGGCGCACCGCATCATGATGGACGGCCTGTTGCCGTCGGCGGGCCGATGGCGCGCGGGCCATGTCGGTATTATCCAAGGTGCAAAAGTCTCCCACGTCGCGCCGCCGGCGGACCGCGTGCCGCATCTAATGGAAAACCTTTTCGGGTTTCTGGGCGCGGACACCAGCCACCCCCTGATCAAAAGCGCCGTCTTCCATTACGAGCTCGAGTTCATCCATCCCTTTGCCGACGGCAACGGACGGATCGGGCGGTTTTGGCATAGTTTGCTGCTGACGCATTACCATCCGATCTTCGAGTTCACGCCGGTCGAATCACTGACCAAAGAACATCAGCGCCGATACTACAAGGTGCTCGGCACTTCGGACCGGGCGGGCGATTCGACAGCCTTCGTCGACTTCTCACTGGAGATGGTTCATCAGGCACTGGACGGCCTGATTGATGCCATCCGCCCGGAACCCTCCACCACGCAGACCCGGCTGGAGCGGGCCCGGGCCGAGTTCGGCCAAGAGCGATTCTCTCGCAAGGACTACCTCAAACTCCACAAAACGGTCTCCACC
>CAYQMP010000116.1:0-6030 GCA_964418615.1 uncultured Chthoniobacter sp.
CCGCTCCGGTTCAAACGGACACGCGGGCCGCGTGTCCCTACCCACAAACCCTTATCCGATAGATTCTTTCCTTTTCGGGTTTGATATGACGCGGCTTCCGTAGTCTCGCCGCAGGCCACACGAAACTTTCTACGCCCTCTCCCCCCGGCCTTCCATCATCCAGCGGTTCGCCAAGTCGGGTCGTTGCTGGTGGAAGACCTCCATAACATGCCGTGCGAACGTCCCGCCGGCCTGGGCGTAGAGGTTGAAAGCCGTATCCGCCCCCAGCGCGCGCAGTTCCTTGATCTCGCGGTCGTAGGCTGCCGCCACCGCGACAACCCCGCGGAAATCGTGGCGCTGCAGGGTTTCGATCGCGTGGACATTCGCGCTGTGCGTCGGCATGGCGAGGACCACCAAGTCGAGCGCGTCGCCGGGGCAGATTTTCTCCCAGAAGTCCGAGTCCGTGGCATCCGCCACCTTGACGTTCCGCTCCGCCTCGATGTGGGCGGTCACTTTGACCGGGTCGCGATCGAACCCGATGACGCGCCCCGGAAACCGCCGCTCGAGTTCGTAATAGGCCATCATTCCAACCCGTCCCATTCCGAAAATGGCCACCCTTTCCCCGTTCGCGATGGCCGGAAGGTCGTCGGGATGCTGCCCCTCGGTCTCCCACTTCTTCAGCGGTTCGCTGATCGGGTCGTAGAGTTGCTCCGCCCGCCGGTTCAATGGCGCGGCCAGGAAGATGCTGAAGGAGAGGGCCAGCGCGGTGGCGATGAGCCACTCCGTTCCGATCCAGCCTTGGGCCACTCCCAGTGACATGACAATGAGGCCGAACTCGCTGTAGGTCGACAGCGCCGCAGCCGCCATCCACGATGTCCGGGCTCTCAGGTGGAAGCGCGTGAGAAGGGCGAAGAACCCCACGCTCTTGATTGGCAGGAGGGCGATGAAAAGGGCAGCCCAACCCAGCGCGGAGAGCGTCACCGATCCCTCGAGGCCGATCTGGAGGAAAAATCCGACGAGGAGGAGATCCGTGAACCGGTTGAGGGACTTCCTCAGCTCGCTGGAGCGGGGATGCCACCCGACAAGGACTCCGACAAAAAGGGCCCCCAAATCCGACTTCAGTCCCACCTCCTCGAAGGCTCCGGCGCCTACGACCAAGGCGAGGAACAACCCGCAAAGCGCGAGCAACTCTCCTTGTCCCGACTTCCCGATCAACCACCCGAGCACCGGCCGCAGGAGCAGGAGCACCGGCACGGCGACGAGCGCCCAGAGCGTGGGCAATTTTCCGGTGGAGAATGTGAGAAACAGAACCGCGATGATGTCCTGCATGACGAGGATCCCGATCGCGACCCGCCCGTGCACCGACCCGAGGTCGCCGTTGTCGGCGAGCGACTTCACGGCAAACACCGTGCTCGAAAAACTGAGCGCAAAGGCGACAAGGAAGGCTGTCTTCCAGTCCAGTCCCGCCGCGTTGCCGGTCAAGGTGGCGATTCCGAACACGATGGGCCCGAAGAGCAGGATGACGAAGGCGGCGTGGATCGATGTTCCTGCCCAGATCTCCGGGCGAATGAGATTCCGGAGGCGCAGCTTCAGGCCGATGCTGAAAAGCAGCAGGGTCACCCCGAGATCGGAGATGGTCTGAAGGGCCTCGCCGCCCTCTTTCCCCAAGGCTCGAAGCACGAATCCGGCAACAAGGAATCCCACAAGGGGAGGCAGCCGGAACATTTGCGCCACCAGACCGAAAAGGAAGGCGATCGCGATGAGAATGGCGTCCATTTGCGCCGCACATTGGCAGCAGTCTTCAGGCCAACTTGGCGACTTTGTGGGGGAAGTGCGGTTGGTGAAATATCCGCCAAGAGAGCAGGCCGGACGTGGTGTCCGGATTTTTGGCCGTTCGGCGCAAAGTAAAGGTTCCGGCAATCGCAGGGCGCCGCTACAAATTATGGCCATGTCGGGTCCACCCTCCGCTTCCTCATGGCTCTGGCTTGCGGTCGGGCTCTATTTGCTTTTCGAAATCTGGCGCGGTTGGCGGCGCGGGGTCATGCGACACGGGATGAGCGTGATCGCTCTGATCATGGCCGGCGGGGTCGGATGGATCTTTGCTTGGATGACCGGGTTCATTTCCGACCGGATCGTCCCGCTGCCCTACCCGGCCGGGCGCCTCATTTTCGGACTCGCCGCGGCGCTCGCTTTTTATTTCGCCGCGGTGGCGCTCTCGTCCCTGCTTTTCAAGAAGACCGCGCAACAACCCGCCGGTCTCGTGCGCCTTTTCTACGGGGCGGGCGGAGGCCTTTTCGGCCTCATTTTCGGCCTGCTCATCCTCTGGGGCGGCATTTCCATTTTCCGCACCATGGGCGCGGTGGCCGAGGCGCGCCAAACGGCCCCGGGCGACGGGCAGCTTGTCGCGATCAAGGAATCCCTCGAGGAGGGAGCGACCGGCAGCCTCGTCGAACAGGTCGATATCGTGCCGTCCAATATCTATGCCCTGATCACCAAACTGCTCCGCGTCACCCAGTCGCCCGAGGCGACCGCGCGATTTTTCGCCTATCCGCAGACGCAGCAACTGCTCACCCAGCCGAAAATCATGGAACTCTTCAACGATCCGTCCGTGGCGGGGGCTGCGTCCGAGGGCAACTATTTCTCGCTGTTGTCCCATCCCAAGCTCGGCGAGATCGCCTCCGATGCCGGCGTGCAGGAATCCTTCAAGAGCTTCGAATTGGAAAAAGCGCTCGACTACGCCCTGCAGGAATCGGCACCTTCGCCGGTTCCAACGCCATGAGTCAGGAATACATCGCCACCATCGGACTCGAGGTCCACGTGCAGCTGAAAACGCGGAGCAAAATGTTCTGCGCTTGCCCGGTGGAATACGGCGCCACGCCCAACACGCACACCTGTCCCACCTGTCTGGGTTTGCCCGGCGCCTTGCCGGTCATGAACGAAGAGGCCCTCAAGCTGACCATCCTCACCGGCCTCATGCTCGGCTGCAAAATCGCCGAAGTCTGCAAGTTCGACCGCAAGAGCTACTACTATCCGGACATGCCGAAGAACTACCAGATCTCGCAATACGACATGCCGCTCTGCCTCGGCGGCGGCGTGCCGCTGCACGATCTGGCTTATCCGAAGGACGCCCAGAAGAGCATTGCGACAAAAGACAAGGTCATCCGCCTAACCCGCATCCATCTCGAGGAAGACGTGGCCAAAAGTTTCCACCTCGAGAACTCGTCCGGCATCGATTTCAACCGCGCCGGCACACCCCTCATGGAGATCGTTTCCGAGGCCGATATCGCGGGCCCCGAGGAAGCCTTCGCTTATCTCACCTCGCTCAAACAGCACCTGCTTTACGCGGGCGTTTCCGACGCCGACATGGAAAAGGGCCAGATGCGCTGCGACGTCAACGTCTCGGTGCGTCCGGTCGGCACGGAAAAATTCGGCACCAAGATCGAGTTGAAGAACCTCAACACGATCAGTGGTGTGCGCCGCGCTTTGGCCTACGAGATCGACCGCCAGATCGAAGTCCTGCGCGGCGGCGGTTCGCTTCAGCAGGAGACGCGGCGCTGGGATGATGATCTTGGCGAGACGCAACTCATGCGCATCAAAGAGTCAGCCCACGACTACCGCTACTTCCCCGATCCGGACCTCATGCCGGTCAAAACGGAGAAGCTGCTGGCCGCCGCGAAAGAATTACTGCCCGAGACTCCCGCCCAGAAGCGTGCCCGCTACGAAAAAGACTTCGGGGTCAGCGAATACGACGCCGCCGTGCTGGCCGACAACCTCGAGTTGGGCGGCTACTTCGAGAAAGCCGCAACCGGTTCCCCGCGCGGGAAACAGATCGCCAACTGGATCCTCAACGACCTGCAAAGTGCGCTCTCGGCTGCGGACAAAACCATCGCCGAGTGTCCGATCCAGCCGGCGCAACTCGATGCCCTCGTCGCGCTGGTCGCCGGCGGTCAAATCAATGGCAAGCAGGCCAAGGAAGTCTTTGCCGACATGTTCGCCACCGGACGCGATCCGTCCGTCATCGTCGAAGAGAAAGGTCTCAAGCAGGAAAGCGACGCCGGCGCCATCGGTGCGCTCTGCGATGAGGTCATCACGGCCAACCCGCAATCCGTGGCCGACTACAAATCCGGAAAAGCCGCCGCACTCAACTTCCTCAAGGGCCAAGTGATGAAACTTTCCAAAGGCAAGGCCAACCCGGTGATGGTCGGCGACCTGCTCGCGCAGAAGCTTTCATGAATTCCACCGGACGCTGGTTTGTCGGATTCGGGATCTTCCTCATCCTCTGCGGGGTGGCGGGGTATTTGTCCAATCCGGCCGGGGCCAAGACGGCGCTGATTTCGGGGGGAACTTTTGGCGGGCTTTCGGCGCTCTGGGGGGTGCTCATGCTCAAGCGCTTTGCCTGGGCCAAGGTTGCCGCGTGGGTGAGCACGTTGGTACTCGTCGCGGCGTTCACGTGGCGCTCGGTTGCCGGTTGGATGGCTTATGCGGCGGGAGAACCGAAGCTGTTCGCGGCGTCGTTGATCACGCTGATGCTGGTGGCTTCGCTGGCGTCGCTGGCGGTGCTGGCGCGACGGTCGGCTCCCTGAGTTGCCTTGGTCTGATTGTTGCGGTGACCGTCCGGTGCCTGCTCGGGAAAAGCGTCCGACGCTCATAGAGCGCCGCTACAAGATCAAGGGAGGGCGCGCTACAAATCGTCGTCTTCGTCTTCGGCGCCTTTTTTGTAGGTGAGGCCGCGGAGTTTGCCGTGGATGAAGGCGTCGAGGTCGCCGTCCATCACGCCCTGCACGTCGCTGGTCTGCACGCCGGTGCGGAGGTCTTTGACCATCTGATAGGGCTGGAAGACGTAGCTGCGGATCTGGTTGCCCCAGGCGATGTCGCCTTTTTCGCCGTATTGGCGTTCGACCTCGGCGCGTTTTTTGTCCTGCTCGATTTGGTAGAGTTTGGCCTTGAGCATCTTCATGGCCATGTCGCGGTTGCGGCCTTGGCTGCGTTCGGCTTGGCAGGCGACGATGATGCCGGAGGGGACGTGGGTGATGCGGACGGCGGTTTCGACTTTGTTGACGTTCTGTCCGCCTTTGCCGCCGCTGCGGTAGGTGTCGATCTTGAGGTCGCGCTCCTCCACCTCGATCGGGGCGTCCTCGGGGATTTCCGGAGTCACATCGATGCTGGCGAAACTCGTGTGGCGCCGCTTGTTGCTGTCGAAGGGGCTGATGCGCACGAGGCGGTGGACGCCGCGCTCGGTCTGGAGGTAGCCGTAGGAGTATTCGCCGGCCACCTTGAGGGTGGCCCATTTGACGCCGGTTTCGTCGCCGGGTTGGATGTCGAGGATTTCGGATTTGAGTCCGTGCCGTTCGATCCAGCGCTGATACATGCGCATGAGCATGTCGGCCCAGTCGCAGGCCTCGGTGCCGCCGGCGCCGCTGTGGATGGTCAGGTAAGCGCCGTTGCGGTCGAATTCACCGCCGAGGAGGCAGGTGATCTCGAAGTCATCGAGGGCTTTTTCGAGGTCGTGGAATTCTTTGACCACTTCCTGCTCGGCCTGGGTGCGGGCATCGCCGGGGGCTTCCTCGGCGGCCATTTCGTGGAGCACCGCAAGGTCGTTGATGCGGGTCTCGAGCCCGCGGAAGGGTTCGATCAGACCGCGCAGGCGGGAGACCTTCTCCACGTCGGCCTGGGCTTTGTCCTTGTTGTCCCAGAAGCCGGGCTCGGCCATGCGGCCTTCGACCGCGGTCAGTTCGGAGGCGAGTTTGTCGTAGTCAAAGAAACCTCCGCAGCTGCGTCAGGCGCGACGCGAGCCCGGAGGCGTCGATGGTGTCGAATTCGGGATGGGACATGGGAATTTTCTAGCCACGGATGGCGCGGATGGCACGGATATTTGAAAGGTGGATCGGCGCCGTCCCGGCGCGATGAGTGGATTGAAAAATCGCGATGGGGACATCGCGATCCACCTGCCTACGAGCGCGGGAGCTCGATGCGGAAGATGGTCTCGCCCGGTTTCATCACATTGAGACGGTCGCGGGCGATGGTTTCGAGATAATCGCGGTCATCGCGCAG